>JACCVK010000310.1 GCA_013698195.1 Actinomycetota bacterium
CCGCCAACCGAGGTTGGCAGCACCTGTCCGACGGCGTATCCCACGAGATAGGCACGTGTCAGCCACGGGACACCCTCGCGGATCCCCCGCGCACGCAGGAGCAACTTCCAGCGCCACGCCATCGGGAAAACCATCACGAACAGCAAGGACGCGGAGAGCGCGACCCAGCCGGGATCCGCGCTCCGGAGGATCTCCGCAGTCCTGTGAATGTCGATCTTCAGCAGGATGTAAGTGAGCGCAAGCGCGGAGACGATCAGCGTAGCGACGAGCCGCACCGACCGCTTCATGTGCTGAGGGGATCGGAAAGGAACGCGGCGGGTCCCCTGGGGAGCGCAGCCGTCATACGCGGTTACCTAGCGTACGCGCTGGGGTGGCGCGCACGACGTGTTCGCACATGGCCCTCTCAGGTGACAGGATGGTCGAGTTGGTGGCTGGTCTTAGTAATAGTGTCAGCGAGGTGAGTGCCCTGGCGCGTGCAACCGACTACTCGGATCCGCACGGGCCGTGGCAGGCGCGGTGGGCCTAGAAGGTTCCCAAAGGCTATTTCGGTGAAGATCCTCGTGACCGGCGCAGCCGGGTTCATCGGCTCGAATCTCGTGGCCGAGCTGCTTCGACGCGGACACTCGGTAGTCGGCCTGGACAATCTCTCTTTGGGGACGCGCAGGAATCTCGCTGACGTCGCTGACAATCCGTTGTTCGACCTGCGCCAATCCGACATTCGCGACAAATCGGCCATGCTCGACGCCGCGAAAGAATGCGAAGTCATCGTTCACCTTGCCGCCTATAAGATCCCGCGCTACAGCGACGCTTACGAAACGTTGATGATCAACGGGTTCGGCTCGGAGATCGTCGCACAGACCGCGGCTCGAACGGGTGCCAAGATCGTCGCAGCGTCTACTTCCGATGTGTACGGCAAGAATCCGCAGGTGCCGTTTTCTGAGGACATGGACTCGGTTATCGGCAACCCGCAAGTCAAACGGTGGGCGTACGCGGTGTCGAAGATGTTCGAAGAACAGTTGCTACTGGCGTGCCATGATCGGTTCGGAAACGACGTGGTGCTGCTTCGGTTCTTCGGCGGTTATGGCCCGAACCAGAATCTAACCTGGTGGGGCGGTCCCCAGGCTGTTTTCATCGAGAAAGCGCTCGATGGCGAGCCGCTTCCGGTGCACGGTGATGGCAGCCAGACACGGTCCTTTACGTACGTCAAAGACCATGTCGCCGCCGTCGCCGCCGCAGTCGAGAGCTCGCGAGCCGACAACCTTGTCGTCAACGTCGGTACCGAGGAGGAGATCAGCATTGCTGCTCTCGCAGAGCTCATCTGGCGGCTCGTGCACGGCGAGGACTCGCGCGTGGAGATTGAGAGGATCCCGTACGAGTCCTTCGGCAAGTACGAAGACGTCGTGCGGCGCGTGCCAGACATCAGCCGGGCGAGGGAGTTACTGGGTTTCGAGCCAAAGGTCGACCTTGAAACCGGCCTCCGCGAGACGATTCGCTGGCAAGCCGGGCTACGCGGTCACCTTACGCGCTGACGCCATGAGTGGAGCAGCCGAGGCGCGGCGCGCGCTCTATATCGTGGTGCCGGTTTTCAACGAGGCGCCGAATCTGGAGCGCCTGTTCGACGGGCTGCGGGTAGTCGCTCAAGAGGCTTCCGAGCTTGATGTGTCGGTCGTACTCGTCGACGATGGTAGCTCGGACGGAACACCGAATCTGGCACGCGCGCTCGGGGAGGGACTGGAGTTGACGGTGCTGACCCACGGGACTAACCGGGGTCCCGGCTATGCCTTCGGGAGTGCGTTCGCGTACCTCGCCTCGCGTGTCCGTTCGCATGATCTAGTCGTCACGATGGAAGGGGACAACACGTCTCGCACGGAGCTGATCGCAAAAATGCTGCTGCGTGCGGAGGAGGGTCACGATGCGGTATTCGCGAGCCCGTACGCGTATGGCGGAGCGATCCTGCACACCAGCGCGGTACGCGTCGTGCTCAGTCACGTTGCGAACGCTTTCGTCAAAGAGTTTATCGGGGTGCACGGCATTCTGACCGTCAGCTCGTTCTTCCGCCTGTACCGTGGTGCATCCTTGCGTCGACTTCAGGAGTGCTACGGCGAACGCATCGTCGAACGAGACGGTTTTGAGTCGATGGTCGAGCTCGTGATGAAGATGGTTTATCTCCAGATGTCGATCTCGGAGGTACCAATGGTGCTCGATGGAACTCGCCGCACCGGCCCGAGCAAGCTGAACACGAGACGAACCGTGGTCGGGTACTTCTCGCTTTTCGGGCGCAAGCGTGCCTGGCGGCAACGCGCGGCTAGGTGAGCCGCCATGTCGCGAGCAGCACTCGCATCAAGTGTGATCGGCCATCGTTCTTGGGGGGCGACCATGCGGGCTGAACGCACCACGGCTCTCTGTGGAGCCGAGACGCTTACATGCTGGAACCGAGAGAGGTGGAAATTGGCTGGCCTCGAACCGCCTCCGCAGCATGGAGCCTAAGCCATGGCTCGCTCGGGACGGTCGAGACGGGGACGCGCTGAACCGGCATCCGGTCGACGAATCGATGACAGGTGTCGATTAGGAGGTGACGTAGGAGATACGGCTTCAATCGCTGGTACACCTCATGGACGGAAATGTCCCTGCCATGGACACGCTCGCGCAGACGGGAGCACTCGCTCGATCCGACCATGTGGGACACGGTCGTCTTCTGCTCATCGTGCACACGGAATGCTCCTAGATAGCGAGGAATCCGGGCCATTTTCGCGCCGACATCGCGAAAGCGAAGGAGCAGATCCCAGTCGAGCGCGTATGCGAAGCTCGGGTCAACGCGGGACCCGACTGCCTCCCATACCCGTCGCCGCCAGAACAGGGTCTCCTGAGGGATGTAATCAGCGAGTGTGAGGGCGACATCGTCGTGGCGCGGCAGGATCCACGAGCCGATCTGAGCGTCGTTCTCGTCAATCATCAGCCGGTGCCCGTAGACGACGTCCACGTCGGGTTGCTCGACGAAGAAGCGAGCGACACATGCCAGAGAGCCCGGGAGAAGCAGATCGTCGGAGTTCAGCCACGCCATGATGTCCCCCGTCGTCTCGCGGAAGCCACGATTGATCGCATCGCCCTGGCCACCGTCTTCCTCCGAGATCCAGCGGGTCAGAAGAGGTTCGAAGCGCTGTAGCACGTCGAGTGTCTGATCCGAGGATCCCCCGTCCTGCACGACGTATTCGAGGTCCGGGTACTGCTGGCTGACGACGCTGTAGATCGTCCGCTCGAGGAACCTCCCCTGCTGAAACGAGGGCGTGACGATCGTGATCGTCGGCGCTCGCTCGGGCGCACGCGTTCGGAGATACCGCGCAGGGACCCGCAGCGGCTTCGGCTCGTAGTGCCGTAGCCGGCCGATCCGCGGCTTCATCCACGACGGTAGACGAGCGACGATCTTCATCGAGAAGCTGCGGCCCGCGACCTCGTGTCTCAGAGCCTCTTCTATGCTCCTAACAGCAGAGGCGTCTGCAATCAAGCGTGCCTCGAGCTCGCTGATCGGGGTGCCCCTCGCTACGACCTGTGTGAGGGTTTCTTCCAGCAGCACCTGACGCTTTTGCAGCTGGTCAGCCATCGATAGGAGCTGCTCAGGCCTCACGGCTCCAGTACTGTAGCCACATCACCGGGCGTCTCTCGCCCTGCAGATCCCGCTCGATGAAGGGACTTGGGCCCGGCCGGACGAAGGCCAAGGAGTTCCACTAGCGGCTTACGTTCGCGAAGATTCCGTCTATCTGGAGGATCTCGCCTGTATCGGGATGAGTGAACGATGCTTCGAGTGCGACCGGGGCGAAGCCCCTTTCACGCATCATCGCGCACACCGCCGGAGCGAGCACCTGGCCCTCATAGATTGGGACGAGAGACATCTCGAGCTCTACCAGCTCGACCGTGGGAAGCAGGGCACGAGCGCCGCGTAGCACCAACGGTTCCGCGCCCTGGACATCCGCCTTGAGCATTTTGCGCCCGTCGGGCAAGGTGAGGAGGTCGAGCGCGGTTACGCTGACGTCCTCAACGCCGATGTACGCGGCGTCCGGGGCCGCGTCCACTGTTGCAGTAGCTATCGGCAGAAAGCTGCTGCTGTACGAGTTGGCCGACACATTCATCGTGGCTACGGCGGGCGCTTCGCCTAATGCGATGTTGAGTGTGTGCCAAGCCGGATCATCGGCGGCAGCTGCGCGCAGGCGTTCGAAAGCGTCTCGAAGAGGCTCGAACGAGACGATAGTCCCCATGTAGCCGTCCTTACGCAGACGACTCGCGTACTGACCCGCGTTCGCGCCGACGTCGAGGACGACGGTTACGCCTCGCTCTTCAATCAGGCGTACGCGATCTTCTCTCACGTCAAGGGAAACGTCGTGGACGGCGCCGGCGACCCAGCGTCAGCCGCGCGATCTGCGCCAGCCTTCCTAAGCAGCGGGCCGTCCCTGTGATCCCGAACGCTCGAGTTCGTTGATCACCGCTAGCCGGTCCTTGGCGGCGCCTGCATACATCTCTCCCACCTCGACGGCGCTCTTCGCCAGTGACGAGGCGAGCTCCAGGGTTGCGGGCAGGAGGCGCTCGAGTACCCGGGCGTGCAGGAACACGAGGTTCCCCATGTGCCCCCGCGGCACCTCGCCATCGTCCCACTGAAGAATCACGAACTCTTCACGGTGCACGATGAATGCGAAATGGGAGAAGCCGCGCGGCCGCAGCTCCGAGAGCATGTCCTCCGCACTCCACGGGCAAGGCCCGAGGGAGTGAGGCAGATCGGTCCAGTGCTCGACCATCACGACATCGGGCTCGAGATCGCCCATTCCGGAAACAACCGCGAAGTCATGTCCCTCGGTGTCGACCTTCAAGATGCCCACGCGCGCTGGAATCTCTCCAGTGTCGAGAAGGGATGCCAGCGACCGTGCTGTCACTGGGACCGACCTCTGCCACGCGATCTCGTCGGTGTCGGGTCGCTTGAGCACCGTATGCCCGAACGTCGCCTGAGCGCCGTCGGGACTGACCGACATATGTAGCTCGAGCTTCCCGTCCGCGTTGCTGACAGCGAACTCATGAACAGTGATACCCACGTGGTCCGAAAAGCGCTGTCGCAGGAAGGCGGCGTTCTCGGGCTCCGGTTCGATGACGTGGACAACCTCGCTTCCGGCGCGCACCATCTCGTCGGCAAAGGCACCGCGCTCAGCTCCGACGTCGATCACGGACCGGTGGTCGAGGCGGGTGAGGTACGCACCCAACAACCAAGTCTCGGGCTCCTGTCCGTAGAGCACGCGGCCGATCGTAGCGAAGGACTAATCCACCCCAGATCGCGAGTTCGGTGGCCGAGCTTCGGCAGCCGCGACGGCGAAGCGCCGTTCCAGCAGCCCTTCACGAGCACCAGCTAATCGGTGTCGGCATGATGGACTTCCTTGAGTACCTGCCAGGCGGTCAGTAGGCCCTTCATGTTTCACGATTCATGACCTGACATGGCGCTCGACCCCATCTCCGAGTTCCAAACAGATCACTACTACCGCCACAACCAACGGCGTCTCGAGCACCTCGCGACGCTCGGCCTCCCGCTCGCTGGGCGCAGCGTTATCGAGGTCGGTGCGGGCATCGGCGACCACACGAGCTTCTTCCTCGATCGCGGGTGCAGTGTGCTCACGTCCGACGGTCGCACTGAGAACGTCGAGTTGCTCCGGCGGCGGTACTCGCGGATCACGGTTCGTCAGCTCGATTTGGACGACCCAGATCCTGAGTTCCGCGAGCAGGCTGAAATTGTCTACTGCTATGGAACCCTCTACCACCTGCGCCGGCCTGCACAGGCGCTGACGTTCCTTGCACGGTGCTGCACCTCGCTGATGCTCATCGAGACTTGTGTCTCGTTCGGCGACGACGAGCGCCTCGACATTGCGGAGGAGGATTCGTCCAATCCCTCGCAGGCTCTCTCCGGGATCGGCTGTCGCCCGACCCGGCTCTGGGTCCACCGCCGTCTCAGCGAGCTTTTCCACTGCGTCTACATGCCCAGGACGCAGCCGTGGCACCCGGAGTTCCCCATCGACTGGACCACTCCCGACCGCGTTGGCGAGCTCACCCGTGCGATCTTCATCGCATCACGAACGCCACTCCGAAATCAACTGTTGACACCGCGGATTCAGCAACACCAGGAGCGGATCTAGTAGGTGAGGATCTGACTCGAGCTTGAGCCTCTCCGTCGACGTCGTGATCACCACGCACCAGGGGTGGGAGTTCACCAAGCGGTGTCTGGAGCATCTCCGGGAGCAAACCGTCGCGCACACGGTCATCGTCTCGGACAGTGCTTCGACTGACGGAACACCCAAGAACACCCGCACGCTCTACCCGCACGTCAAGCTGCTCGCCCACGCTGTTGATCCAGGCTATGCAGCAGCCACGAACCTTGGCGTCGCGGCCGGCATCGGAGACGTGATCCTGCTTCTGAACAACGATGCCTTTTGCCGACCCGATTTCCTCGAGCACCTCGTCGCAGCATTCGCTAGCGACGAGCGGATCGGTGCCGTCGCGCCTCTGACCGTGCGATCGGACGAACGGACGATCGACAGCGTTGGGCTGACGCTCGATGTGACGCTGGCACCGTTTATCAGGCTGACCGGAAAGCCGAGTGAGGAGGCAGCATCTCCCCGGCCGCTCCTCGTGTCGCCGGGTGGGGGGGCTGACGCCTATCGTCGCTCTGCCTGGATAGAGGCGGGAGGACTGGACGAGCGTTTCCCGCTTTACGGAGCTGATATCGATCTCGCGCTCCGCCTCCGCTCCCGTGGCTGGACGACCGTCGCCGCGCCTGACGCGGTTGCAGTCCACCTGCGCTCGGCGACGAGTGGGCACCGTTCGCCGCGCGCCCGCCAGTCGGGGGGCTGGGCTCGTGGCTTCCTTCTTCGACGCTGGGGCGTCCTCAGAAGCCGTGCCGTCGTACGCGCCGTCGTCGCCGAGTTGCTTGTTGCCATGGCCGACGTGGCGCTCTCGCGGGACACGGTCGCGGTTCGATCGCGAATCAGCGGCTGGAGGGCTGCCGGTGGACTGCCGCGCCTAAGGGTTCCTCCTGGGGCCGTTGACCCAGAAATCGGATTCGTCGAGAGCCTTCGACTCCGGTGGGCTGTCAGGTGAGCCTCGCGGCGAGCACCTGGTCGTAGACGGCTCGCGTCCTCGCGATCATCTGGTCCGCGTTGAAGAGCTGGTCGATGCGACGCCGCGCTCGCTCGCCCAAGGCCGTGCGCTCGTCCGCGTTCTCGGCAAGCCGGCGGATAGCTGACGCCATAGTCACTTGGTCCCTGAGGGGGACGACGACGCCCGTGTCGCCGACGGCCTCGACGTTTTCAGCCAGATCGGTCACCACCGCCGGAAGTCCGTACGACATTGCCTCGAGAAGGGAGTAGGCGAGCCCCTCGCGGCGCGAGGTCAGGACGAAGAAGTCGGCCGCCTGGAGGAGACGGGATACGTCGTCGCGATGGCCGAGGACTCGCACCCGCTCCTCCGCGGCCTGCTCGACCTCGCGCCTGAGCGGCCCGTCACCAACGACGAGCAGCACGACCTCTGCCTTCTCTGCGGCACGAACGGCTGCAAGCGGGTCCTTGCGCTCGTCGAGCGAGCCGATCCAGATACCGACCGGGTCAGATTCGGAGATGCCGAGCTCGGTACGCACCTTGGCCCGCTCAGCCTCGCTCGTCGGAAGCTTGACGCCGTTGTGGACGACGACCGTCCGTTGCTCGGCAACGCCCGCCGCCAGGAGGCTGTCGTGCTCGGCCGTCGAGACGCAGATCGTGCGGTCGGAGGCGCGGACGATGAGCCGGAGGCTGTGCGCTGCTGCTCTCCGACGCGGTCCGCTCAGGCGACGCAGCAAGTGGAGGCCGTGCAGCGTGACGACCGACGTGCGTGCGCCGAGAAGCGGGAGGCAGAGCCCGCCCGCGACCTCACCGTGGACGTGCAAGAGGTCGTGTCCTCGAGCCCGCCAGAAGGCGCCGACGACACCGCGTCCGAGCTCCCGTAGCGATGGTGACGGGCTGGGCGCGAGGTAGACGCGGGTCGACCGATAGCCGGGCATTTCGCGAAGCATGTCCACGTAGGTCTCGCCTCCACCGC
>JACCVK010000325.1 GCA_013698195.1 Actinomycetota bacterium
AGCACCAGCCCGAACCCGGCGTGGATTCCCGAGCTCACCGCCGACGAGGACTACGAGTTCGACCTCGAGAAGGCCAAGCAGATCCTCGAGGACGCCGGCTACACGGACTCGAACGGCAACGGCATCCGCGAGCACGACGGAAAGGACATCGTCCTCCGCTATGCGATCCGCACCGAGTCCGAGTACTCGAAGCCGTACGCGGAGTTCATCACCGGGTGGCTCAAGGACATCGGCATCGACACGACGTTCTCCTCGTACGACGACGGGCAGCTCATCGAGGCCGCAGGCAAGGGCGACTTCGACCTCTACGTGTGGGGCTGGACTCCGTTCGTCGATCCGGATCCGCTGCTGTCGTACTTCAAGTGCGACCAGATCTCGGCCGATGCGACCGACTTCTCGAACTACTACAACGACACGGGCCTCTGCGACGCCGAGTACGACAGGCTCTACGCGGAGCAGAACAAGGAGCTCGACAAGGCAAAGCGGGAGACGATCGTCCACGACATGCTCAAGCGCTTCTACAGCGCGGCGTCGTACGTCGTCCTCGCCACGAGCCCGGACCTCCAGGCGTATCGCACGGATCGGTTCACCGGCTGGGTGCGTCAGCCCGCGGAGATCGGACCCGTGCTGTTCTCCAACTCGTCGCCCTCCTACACGAGCCTCGAGCCCACGGGCGACGGTGGGGGTGGAGGCGGGCTGTCCACGGCCGCGATTGCGACGCTTCTCGTCGTCGGGCTGATAGGCGCCTCGCTCGCCGTGTTCGCACTGCTGCGGCGCCGCACCTCCGAGGAGCGCGAGTAGAGACGCCTCGCCCGGCTACACGACGTTGAGGGGACGCTACGTCCTCGGCAAGTTTCTCGGCGCGCTGGCGACGCTGGCGTTCGTTCTCGTCTTCAACTTCTTCCTCTTCCGAATCGTGTCCACGGATCCGGTCGCGACGCTCTTCCGCGGCCGCAACCTCACGGACTCGCAGCGGGAGGCGCTAACCCGGCAGTTCGGGCTCGACGGCTCGCAGTTCGAGCAGTTCCTGCGCTACGTCGAGCAGACGATTCAGTTCAACCTGGGACGCTCGTATGCGACGAACCGTCCCGTCTGGGAGGAGATCTGGGACGCTGCGCCGCAAACGATCGCGCTCGTCGGCGTCTCGACCGTGCTGGCGATGCTGATCGGGCTCGCCGTCGGCATCATCTCCGCCTGGCGGCGCGGTACGTGGAAAGACACGGCGCTGACCTCATCCTCGATGGTGACCTGGTCGATGCCGGACTTCTGGCTGGGGATGCTCCTTCTCACGTGGCTCGCCGTGGGACTCGGGCTGTTCCCGACCGGCGGCATCGAAGATCCCGGCGCAGGCGGCGGGATCACCGGCCTGCTCGACAAGGCCCACCACATGTTCCTGCCGGCACTGACGCTCACGCTCGCGTACTTCGGCGAGTACGCGCTGATCATGCGCTCGTCCGTGCTCGACACGATGGGCGAGGACTATCTCGTGCTCGCCCGGGCGAAGGGACTCCGCGACGTCCAGGTGCGCAACCGGCACGCAGTCCGCAACGCCCTGCTCCCCTCGACCGCGCTGATCGCGATCAGCTTCGGTTTCGTCCTTTCGGGTGCGATCGCCGTGGAGACGGTGTTCTCGTGGCCGGGGCTCGGGTTGCTGACCTATGAGGCGCTCCGTGGCCCGGACCTGCCGATGCTGCAGGGACTCTTCCTCGTCTTCAGCGCCGCCGTGATCCTCTTCAACCTCGCCGCCGAGCTCGTCTATCCGCTCCTCGACCCCCGAGTGCGGCGTTGAGCGAGCAGGTCGTCCTCGGAGCGCGTCGCCTCGCCTGGGACCGGCGACGGCGGTCTCTCGCACGCGGTTGGGCCGGGTACCGAAGGAGCACCCAAGGCATGGTCGGGCTCGGAGTGCTGACGCTGATCGTCCTCGCGGCGATCTTTGCTCCGCTGCTCGCGAGCGAGGACAACCTGAGCCCGGTGAACACCGTCGACAATCCCACCTGGGCAAGCCCCTCGGAGC
>JACCVK010000354.1 GCA_013698195.1 Actinomycetota bacterium
GCTCTTTCTATCGGGAGGCAGGCCAAAGTGGATCTCACCCGCGCGGGCGCTTGTATTCGGGAGTGGCGGCCCTAGACTCGTGACTCCTTTGGAACATCACCCACAGGAGGTTCACATGCGACTCGTCGTCGTGCCGGCCATCGTGCTGGTAGCTGTCGCTCTTCTTGCCACCGTCCCCGCGTCAGCCGCGCCGGAGCAAGGCGCGACGCAGTTCATCGTCGTCCTCGACGACTCCGTCGGAGCGGCCTCGGCGATCGCCACCCAGCACGCAAGGCGCTTTGGGGTGGACGTGACCCACGTGTACGAGAACGCGCTCAAGGGCTACGCCGGCAGGCTTCCCGCAGGCGTGCTCGGTGCCGTTCTGGGAGACGCACGCGTCACATCCGTCGAAGTCGACGCACCGGTCGAGGCGTTCACCACGCAAACGAACGCCACCTGGGGACTCGACCGGATCGACCAGCGCGCGCTGCCGCTGAGCTCGACCTTCACGTACCAGAACACCGGCGCAGGCGTGAAGGCTTACATCATCGACACCGGCATCCGTGCGAGCCACAACGAATTCGGCGGCCGCGTGGTCGACGGGAGGGACACGGTCGACGGGAGCCTCCCGGCTGCTGACTGCAACGGGCACGGCACGCATGTCGCCGGCACGGTCGGAGGCTCGACGTATGGCGTGGCCAAGGGCGTCACCCTCGTAGCCGTCCGCGTGCTGAGCTGTAGCGGCAGCGGATCGACGTCCGGGGTCATTGCCGGAGTCGACTGGGTGACCGCAGATCATGCCGCCGGCCAGCCCGCCGTCGCGAACATGAGCCTGGGCGGAGGGGCAAGCAGCGCTCTCGACACCGCCGTGCGCAACTCGATCGCCGACGGGGTCAGCTACGCGATCGCCGCCGGCAACGGAAATATCTTCGGCCAGGCAGTGAACGCCTGCACCGTCTCCCCGGCACGGGTGGGCGAGGCGATGACGGTCAGTGCCACGATGAACACCGACCGCAAGGCGTCCTGGGCGAACTACGGCAACTGCGTCGACTGGTTCGCGCCTGGCGTTGGGATCACATCCGCCTGGTACACGAGCTCGACGGCCACGAACACGATCAGCGGAACATCGATGGCGACGCCCCACACGGCCGGTGTCGCCGCGCTCTATCTCCAGGGGAATCCGGGAGCGTCGCCCGCAACCGTGCGGAGCGCGCTCTTCGCCGCGACGACGAAGAACATCGTCACCGGGGCGCGGTCGGCGAACAACGACCTGCTCTTCACGAGCTACTGAGTCACGACCGAAGAACACCGAAGGGCCGGTAGCTACCGGCCCTTCGGTGTCGCCTAAACGCGGCGGGTCGCTCTCTAGAAGTCCATCCCGCCACCCGGCATGCCTGCGGGCATCGCCGACTGCTTCTCCGGCGCTTCCGCAACGATTGCCTCGGTGGTGAGGATGTTCTTCGCGATCGACGCGGCGTTCTGAAGCGCCGCGCGCGTCACCATGGTCGGGTCGATGATCCCAGACTTCACGAGATCCTCGATCTCGCCGGTCTCGACGTTCAGGCCCTCGCCCTTCTTGGCGTGACGGACCTTGTCGACGACGACGGAGCCCTCGAGGCCCGCGTTGAACGCGAGCTGGCGGAGAGGCTCCTCGACCGCGCGGAGAATGATCTGCGCGCCCGTCTTCTCCTCGCCCTCGAGCGTGTCGAGGATCTTCGTCACGGCGGACGAGGCGTTCAGGAGCGCGACGCCGCCGCCCGGTCCGATGCCCTCTTCGAGCGCGGCGCGGGTGGCCTTGAGCGCGTCCTCGACGCGGTGCTTCTTCTCCTTGATCTCGACCTCGGTGGCCGCACCGACCTTCACGACCGCGACGCCTCCGGAGAGCTTGGCCAGCCGCTCCTGGAGCTTCTCGCGATCGAAGTCCGAGTCGGTGTTCTCGATCTCCGACTTGAGCTGCTTGATCCGACCCTTGATGTCGTCGGACTCGCCGGCTCCGTCGATGATCGTCGTCGTGTCCTTGGTGACCACGACCTTGCGGGCGTGTCCGAGCTGCGAGAGCTTCGTGTTCTCGAGCTTGAGCCCCATCTCCTCGGTGATGACCTCACCGCCCGAGACGATGGCGATGTCCTCGAGCATCCGCTTGCGGCGGTCGCCGAAGCCCGGAGCCTTGACCGCAACCGCGGTGAAGACGCCGCGCAGCTTGTTGACGACGATGGTGGCGAGTGCCTCGCCCTCGACGTCCTCGGCCACGATGAGCAGCGGCTTGCCGGCCTGGATGACCTGCTCCAGCACCGGGAGGAGATCCTTGACCGCGCCGACCTTCTGGTTCGCGATCAGAATGTAAGGATCCTCGAGCACGGCCTCCATGCGCTCGGGGTCGGTGATCATGTACGGCGAGAGGTAGCCCTTGTCGAACTGCATGCCCTCCGTGAACTCGAGGTCGAGCCCGAATGTCTGGCCCTCCTCCACGTTCACGACGCCGTCCTTGCCGACCTTCTCGATCGCGTCGGCGATGACGTCGCCGATCTCGCGCTCGCGAGACACGACCGTGCCCACCCGCGCGATGTCCTCTTTGCCCGCCACTTCCTTCGACTGGGACTTGAGGTCCTCGACGACCGCCTCGACGGCCTTCTCGATGCCGCGCTTGAGCCCCATCGGGTTCGCGCCGGCGGCGACGTTCTTCAGGCCCTCGCGGACGATGGCCTGGGCGAGCACTGTCGCCGTCGTCGTACCGTCGCCGGCGACGTCGTCCGTCGAGGTCGCGGCCTCGCGGATGAGCTGTGCGCCCTGGTTCTCGAAGACGTCCTCGAGCTCGATCTCGCGAGCGATCGTGACGCCGTCGTTCGTGATGGTCGGCGCGCCGAACTTCTTGTCCAGGACGACGTACCGGCCCTTCGGGCCAAGCGTTACCTTGACCGTGTCGGCGAGGACATTCACGCCGCGCTCGAGCGAGCGACGCGCGTCCTCATCGAACTTGAGCTCCTTGTGAGCCATGTTTCGCTCTTCCTCCTTACTTCGTTAGGCCGCTACGCGGTCGCCGACGACCTTCGCCAGGACGTCCGACTCGCGCAGGATGAGGATCTCGTCGGTACCGAGCTTGATCTCGGTCCCGCCGTACTTCGAGAAGATGACTTCGTCATCGACCTCGATGTCCATCTTGATGAAGCTCCCGTCCTCGTCGCGAGGGCCGGGGCCTACGGCGAGAACCTTGCCGCGCTGCGGCTTCTCCTTCGCCGTGTCGGGC
>JACCVK010000006.1 GCA_013698195.1 Actinomycetota bacterium
ACACGGAGGGGTTCTCGCCGATCCGCGGCTTCACCTTCGGCAACTGGTCGGGCGAGCTTTTCGGGCCGATCGGCGACAACCCCGATATGTCGATCGACTTCGCGCGGATCGCCTGGGCCGACGGGCCGATCGGATGCGGGTCGCGAGCGGGGCTGCCGCCGGAGGAGCCCGCTCCGGATCCCGACGCTCTCCACTGCGATGTTCTCTCCGACAACTACGCGACCGCCCGCCTTCTCGCGGGCGAGTGCGGGCGGGCTATCTGCCGGACGGATGCGATGGGGAGGGAGTCGTGGGAGACCTACGCGGCGGGGTTCCCCTCCGAACTTTCCCTCTGGTATCGGTGGATCGCTCCGAGGGCGGGCCGCTTCATCTTCCGGACTCGAGGCTCGGAGGTCTTCAACGAGGTCTCCGTCTATCGACACACCGGCGCGACGCCTCCGCCGCTCCTTCCCGGAGGATTCTCCGAGGAGGATCCCTGGGATCCCGACTCTTCGATGTCGAGCGCGGTCGAGGTCGAGGTCGAGAAGGACGTCGAGTACCGCATCCGTATCGCGAGCGCGAGCGAGGGCTGGACGATCCTCGACTTCGGTCCCGCGAAGCCGGTGATCCAGGACGACGGTTGGTCGATCAACGAAGGGGCGCGGGAGACACGGACGCGAGAGTTTGCAACCGGGCTGGTCTCGGGACTCGCGATTCAGGACGATCAGCTCGCCGCGGCCGCCAACGGAGCCGGTGCTCTGCCTACCCTGGACGGGATCCTGTTCGGGACAATCGAGGAGTTCTGAGATGCCGACGACGACCGTAGATCCGGGAGGAGCCCTCGCCTTCGTCCGAGGGATCGTCCGCGTCCGAGGGACGGGAGCAAGCGCGGGGGTGTGGCACGTCGGGCTGTTCGTGAACGGTGTCCAGGTGGCTCACCGCGCCTTCGTCAACAAGGAATGGCAGACGCTCGAGTTCGGAATCGTTGAGATCGTTCGCGGGGATACGGCCGACGTCCGGCTGTACCGGCTCGCGGGAGAGGCGTCCGCTCCGGCTCAGATCGCGGAGTGGCGCTTGGAGTCGCTCTCGCATCTCGGCTGCAACCCCTACTCCGGAGGCCCGTTGGAGGGCGGCATCGAGGCCGAGGGGCCGCCGCTGACCTCGCTCGAGGCCCGCTTCCTCGCGCACCTGGAGGCGGTCGAGGCCGGGCTTCTGACCGAGGGCGAGGGCGTGAGCGACAACTTCGTCGATCCCTCCGAGTGGGGTCCGGCTCCCGAGGAGCCCGCCCCGCCGTGGGAGGACGCCGACGACCCGCTCAATCCCGGACCCGCCGCCGACTATCAGTTCCGCCCCTACCTGCCGGACGCCTGATGCCGACCGGCGACAACGTCCTCCGCGACCCGATTCCGAACGGGCTCTACGACCAGACTTACCGGATTCGCGCCTTCGTCACGGTGCCCGACTTCGCGGGCTGGAAGCCGGAGGATCAGATTCACATCATGGGGCTCGAGACCGGCGAGGGGGCGTACGTTCCCGCTACCGGTCTGTACGGGCCGGAGCCAATCGCGGAGATGCCGGGGATCTACCTGAAGGCGAACCGGCTGTACGGGACTCACGCGCTGACTGCCGGGATGGAGATCGCCGCCGGGACGCGCTACTGCGTCGAGACGGCGATCGTTATCAACGGGGCGGACGGAACGATCGACCAGCTCGTCCTCGTCGATGGCGTCGAGGTCGGGACGGTCGCCAACGCCGATCCGGATTGGCTCAATCCGCCCTACACGCGGGATCCTCCGAAGGCAGCGCTCGCCGGAGTCTCCGCCTCGACCAACACGCAGATCGCCGTCCTCCTCGGAGCGCCGGTCTGGAACACGGAGCCGATCGGCTGCGCCTCAGCGGAGGTCGCTCCCGGAGATCCGATCTACCCCGGCGAGGACGGCTACCCCTTCCTCCCCGGAGACGACTTCTACGGTGAGCCGTACTGGCCGCCCGACACGACCCCGCTCACGGTCGGGATGCCGGGCTACCCGTACCTCCCTGAGGACTCCCGGTACGGAGACATCTACTACCCGCCTCCGGCGGAGGGCGCAGGCTCCTCGGGAACGATCGCGGTCACGATCGACGCTCCCGCGACCGGGATCTCTCTCTCGGACGACCCGCTTCTTATCAAGGTCTCGACGCTGGAGTTGTCGGCGACGGGGGGAGTCCCACTCGTCGAGATCTGGGTCGACTCTCGTCGCGTCGGCGAGGCGTTCGGAGATCCAAAGATCTTCTTCTGGGAGTGGTTCGGGACTCGGCCCGGCACGCATCAGATCCGTGCGGTCGCGAAGTCGACGAGCGGGGCTCGGGTCTTCTCCTCTCCGATCACGGTTTACGTTCCCGACATAGAGCAGCCGGACATCGTCTTCCTCTCTCCCCCGACGGGAGATCCGCTCTCGGGGATCGTCGAGGTCGCGGTCTCTGCCGAGGACAACGTCGCGATCGACCGGGTGGAGATCTTCGTCGACGGCTCCTCTCTAGGGACG
>JACCVK010000208.1 GCA_013698195.1 Actinomycetota bacterium
TGAGGCGACCGTGCGCCCCGCGCTGCGCGAGGCCGTCGATCGTCGGCAAGTGGTCCCGCCAGCGATCGAGGACGAGGCTCGGCTCGGCGCAGTCGAGCCCGAGGATCATCACCTTCGACACGGATCCATGAGACACGTGAACCGTCACTCCTCGTGCGATCGTCTAGTGGTCAGGAGGCACTCGGGACGGGCGAACGGGAGTGCTCTGGAATGCACCAGTCTACTTGACGGCAGGCTTTCGCTCCCTACCGTCCAAAGAGGAAAGGGCTATCGTTTCGAGGCACTTCCGGCCCTCGCGGCCGGGACGCCAGTCGATCTCTTGGGAAGGCACGTGAACATGGGAAATCGCACACCTGCGGCCCGGCCGCAGCTCGTATGAAGGGCTCGAAGCTCGGGCGCATGGTCGCCACCGTCATCGATCCCGGCACGTACGCGCACCCGATCCGGCTCCTGCACTTCTACGGCTACTCGCACATCCGCCCCCGGCGTCGGCTCACCCTCGGCCAGGGTGCGACGATCGCGCCTAACGTCTCGCTGCGAAACGGGGAGCGCATCTTCATCGGCGCGCGGACGAGGATCGGCGAACGGGCCTACCTGTGGGCCGGAGACGACAAGGGAGTCATCCGAATCGGGGAGGACTGCCGTATAGGACCAGAGGTGTTCATTACAGCATCCGACTACGGGCTCCGGCCCGACGAGAATATCGCGGACCAGGAGCGAAACGAGCGGAACGTGACCATCGGAAGCGACGTCTGGCTCGGTGCCCGAGTCTTCATAGCCGCTGGTGTGACGCTCGGCGACGGCTGCGTCGTGAGCGCGGGCGCCGTCGTCACGCGCTCGCTGCCACCAGGGTGCGTCGCGGTCGGAGTTCCGGCGCGCATCGTACGCCGCCGCGAGGACTACGCGAAGAACGGAGGCGACGAGGCAACGAAGGACCAAGCTAGGGCGGAGACCGCAGAGTGACGCCCGACGTCTCGATCCTGATCGTCACCTACAAGTGCCGCGACGAGGCGCGCGACTGTCTCGCCTCGATCTACGACCAGCAGCAGGGCGTCGAGATCGAGACCCTCCTGCTGGACAACAACTCGGAGGACGGAACGGTCGAGATGATCCGCTCCGAGTTCCCCCAGGTCAGCGTCCAGGCGCTCGAGGAGAACATCGGCTTCGCAGCCGGAATCAACAAGCTCGCGGAGCTCGCTGCAGGGGAGTTTGTCCTCCTACTGAACCCGGACACGCTCGTCCACCCGCACTCGATCGAGCGGCTCGTCGAGTTCGCGCGCGCGAATCCGCGACACGGGCTCTACGGCGGGCGGACACTCAATCCGGACGGCTCGCCGCACCCCGCGTCGTGCTGGGGGAAGCCAACCCTCTGGAGCCTGACGTGCTTCGCCACGATGCTCTCGTCCACGTTCAAGGGGTCGCGCCTCTTCGACCCCGAGTCGCTCGGCCACTGGCAGCGCGACACCGTGCGTGAGGTGGACATCGTCACGGGCTGCCTCCTCCTCGCGCCGGCAACCGTGTGGAAGGAGCTCGGCGGCTTCGACCTCCGGTTTTTCATGTACGGCGAGGACGCCGACCTCGCGCTCCGCGCCGCCGCCCTCGGCTACCGGCCCGCGATCACCCCGGACGCCGTCATCACGCACGAGATCGGAGTGTCCTCGGCGACCCGGCTCGACAAGATCGTGCTCCTCTATCGCAGCAAGGCCGCGCTCGTCCGCAAGCACTGGCCGGCCCCGAAGCGGCAGCTCGGGCTCGGGCTGCTCTGGGCGGGAATCGGGCTGCGCGCGCTCCTCTCCGGATCGGTGCGAACGCGCGACGGCTCGGCGACGTGGCGCGGCGTGTGGAAGGACCGCCGCAACTGGCTCCAGGGCTACCCGCTCAGCGCGGGGTACGCGCCGGGCCAGGCGCCGCCCGGTCAGCCTGGCGCCGCCTCGGGAGGCTGATCGCCGGTGGCACAGAGATCGTTGCGCAGCTCGCTTCGCTGGGCGTTCGCCCTGACCTGGGGGCAGCGCGGGATCACGCTCGTCTTCACCATCCTGCTGGCGGCGATTCTCGGTCCGGAGACGTTCGGCATCGTCGCGATGGCCGGCGTCTTCATCTCTCTCGTCTGGCTGATCCAGGAGCAGGGCGTGACGACCGCGATCGTGCAACGCGAGGATCTCGAGCCCGAACATCTGGATTCCGCGTTCTGGATCAACCTCGTCTTCTGCATCGGCCTCGGCGGGGTGATCGTCGCGCTGTCCGGCTGGTGGGCCGACCTGAACGGCGTCCCCGAGCTCGAAGGTGTCGTCTCAGCCCTCGCGATCGTCCTCGTCATATGGGGCCTCGGGATCGTCCAGCAGGCGTACCTCCAGCGGGAGCTCCAGTTCCAGAAGCTGGCGCTCCGCACGAACGTCGCCGCGCTCCTCGGCGGAATCGTCGGTCTCGGACTCGCGCTCGGCGGAGCCGGCGTGTGGTCGCTAGTCGGCCAGCAGATCACGTCGGCCACGGCAGCGGTCGCGCTCATGTGGGCAGTCAGCGGCTGGCGACCACGCCTCCACTTCTCGACGCGACACGCGAAGGACATTCTCGGGTTCTCGACGAGCGTGTTCGTCGCGAACGTCGGAGGCTTCGTGAACCGCCGAGGCGACATCTTGCTGATGGGACTCTTCTTCGGACCGACGGTCGTCGGCATCTACCGCCTTGCTGATCGTTTCGTCGACGCGCTCATGGAGCTGACGACGCGGCCGGTCGGGATCATCTCGCTCCCGCACTTCTCCCGGCTCCAAAACGACCGGGCCGCGCTACGCGAGATCGTCGCCTCGTGCATGCGGATCGTGGTGCTGACGACACTCCCCGTCCTGCTCGTGCTCGCGGCGAGCTCGGAGTACGTCCTCGCGATCATCGGTCGCGAGTGGGCGGTCGGGGCGGACGCGATGAAGTTCCTCTGCATTGCGGGGATCGTGAAGGGCCTTGTCCACTTCACAGGCCCGCTCCTGTTCGCGGCTGCGCGGCCGCTCGTCCGTGCATCGATGCTCTGGGTGATCGCCGCGATCAACATCAGCGCGGTCGTCGCCGTGGGAATCGCCCTCGAGAGCTCGTCGAAGCGCGATCAGCTCTTCGGCATGTCCGCGTCGCGTGCGATCGTCGCCATCGCGGTCATCGTCCCGCTCAACCTCGTCATCATCGACCGCCTCGCCGGGCTCTCGCCCCGGACGATCGCACCCTGGGTCGTCGTCCCGATCACGGCTGGAGTCGCCTCGATCGCGGTCGTCTCGGGCCTCACGGCCACCGGGCTCCTCGAGCATGCACCGCCCGTCCTCGCGCTCGCGGTCTCGGGGAGTCTCGCGGTCGGCGTCGCGCTTGCGATCCTGCTCACGCTCGAGCCCCGGGCAAAGGTAGAGGCCGGGCGCCTCTACCGCGATCTCGCCGGGCGAGGGAGACGCCGAGGCCGGGCTGCGCAGACCGATACGCTTGAGCCCGTGCCGAAGGGGGAGCCTCGATGACCGCCGCGTGGCAGCTTCCGGCGGAGCTCGCGGCGAGCGGCCCCCGCGTCATCGGGGCGACCGGGGGCTCAGGAACGCGCGTGCTGGCGCGCATCGCGCGCGCGGGAGGTCTCTTCACCGGAGCGCGGCTCAACGACTATGAGGACGCGGTCGACTTCGGCGCCTACTCCGACCGCTGGATCAACACCTGGGTCTCGGCGAACGGGTCGCTGCCGGACTCGGAGCACGAGAAGATGACGACCGACCTCGAAAGGGTCGTCGAGAGCCATTGCGCCGACCGGCCGGTGGACGCGCGCGCCTGGGGCTGGAAGGAGCCGCGCAGCATCTACCTCCTTCCGTACTACGACGAGACCATGCCCACGTTTCGCTTCGTCCACTTCGTGCGCGACGGACGGGACATGGCGTTCTCCGAGAACCAGAACCAGCTTCGCAAGCACGGGAGCGTCGTTCTCGAACCGGACCAACGCCGGCTCGAGACGCCGCTCCAGTCGATCGTCGTCTGGACGAGGATCAACGCGCGCGCCGCCGACTACGGCGAGCAGGTGCTCGGCGACCGCTACCTGCGCGTCCGCTTCGAGGATCTGTGCTCGGAGCCGGCCACCTCAGCGCGCCGCGTGTACGACTTCTTCGGGCTCGAAGGCGACGCGGAGGGAGTCGCCACCGAGGCGGTCGCGCCTCCGTCGACGCTCGGGCGCTGGCGGGACGAAAAGAGCGAGACGGTGCGCGGCCTCGAGGAGATCGCCGGCCCCGTGCTCGATCGCTTCGGCTACCGGTAGCTCACCACTCGTCGTCCGAGTAGAAAGCCGGCCAGACGTCGGCAGCACCCTCGCGGATCCGCCGAATCCGCTCGTCGTCGAGCACGCGTCGCCAGCCACCGAGGCTCGCGCGGCTGTCGAGGCGCACGTCGTGCTTCTCCTTCAGGCGGTCCGGGTTCTTCGCCGACGAGTGCTCCCTGATTGCCGCCTGGATCCGGTCCGAGTACTCGAGCCCGAGGGCTGCGTAGAGAGACGCGTAGCCGTCGACCGGATCACGCGCGAGATCCTCGTGCCGGGGGAAGAGCCAATCGGGACGCTCGGCCCGGTAGCCCTCGACGGTCGCGTACACGAGCCGCCAGAGCAGAACCGCTTCGTCGATCGGGTCGCCCGGCCGAGCCGCGTAGCGACGGATCTCGCTCTCGAACGGCCCCAGCCGGTCGGCGAGGAGCTGCGGCTCGGCGAGGAAAGTGTTGAAGTCGTGGCGGTATCCGACGCCGGTGAAGCTCGCGACGAAGGCGGCCGGATGGCGGATCGTGACGACGACCTGCATTGCGAACCGGTCCGCGAGCCACTCAGCGGAGAACACCGCGATCGGATCCTTGACGAGCGGACGAGCCCCCGTCACGCGGAGGCGCGTGAAGGTTGCGAAGTCGACGGCGGTGCGCGCCACGGCCCGCGGGCTGCGCACGGTCGGAAGCTGCCGGCGGAGATCGTAGGAGAAGCGGAGCGAGCGCTCGAGGTGCGGCGCGAAGGGCGCCTCGCTCTCCGGGGTCACGTACTGGAAGAAGCGCGTGAACGGCCTGCCCGAGATCCCCGGGTCGGTGGTCGGGTTGAACGGCTCGTGGATATAGCCGACGCGCGGCGCGCGCGTGAGCATCCGGCCGACCCACGTCGTCCCGGAGCGCGGCGCGCCCGTGACGAGGATCGGCTTCGCACGGTCGTCGGCGCTCGGCCTCACGAGCTCGGCGCGGTGCGCAGCCGCGAGCGCCACGAGTTCTTGATCCGCGAGAAGATCCCGGCGCGCCGTCCAAGCGCCATCGCCGCCGAGTTCGCCCCGAAGAACGACGTACGCACGACGTTGACGAACGCGGGCCGCAGCCTCCGTCCGTAGACCAGAACGTCCTGCTCGTACCAGCTCCGATCGCCGAAGCGGCGCTTGTACTCGGCGTCGCCGAACCCGAAGTCGAGCACCGAGAGCTCCGAGTCGGAGCACAGGTCCTCGACCATCTTCATGATCACGTAGTTCCCCACGCGGTAGTCGGCATAGTCCGGGTCGTATCCGGGGATGCCGTAGCGAAAGCGCTCACGGAACCCCTCACCGCCGCAAAACGCCACGGGCGCGTCGTCGACGTAGAGCATGTACGCGCGGAACCACCCGTTCTTCGCCGAGAGAGCGGCTCGCGTCCGCTGGCGTTCGTTGTCGCGGACGCCGGCGCCGAGACCGCGCTGATACGACATCGAGGCGACGACCTCGGCGTGCTTGAAGTAGTCGTCGAGCTCGTCTGCGTCCCGGAAGGTCCGCAGGCGCAGCCGCCCGTCGTAGTCCCGCTCGAGCTTCTTCATGTAGCGGGTCACGCCGGTGCGCGTCGACTTTGAGAGCGAGCTCAGGAACTCGGCGTACGTGCCGGGCAGCGTGCGCTCCCAGCAGATCGTGCGGCGCATGAGATGTTGGCGCGAGAGGAACCCGACCCCGTTCGTCGACGCCCGGTAGAGCGGATGGTCGACGCGCAGGTGACGGAAGAGGAGGACGTCGGCGTCGCCTCGGTCGAGCGCGGAGCGCAGCGTCTCGACGAGGAGCGGCGCGTTCTCGTCAACGTTGCCGAGATAGCCCTCATAGACGATCGTGATCGAGCGCATGCGCGGCGCGTAGAACGTCCGGTAGCCGAGCTTGCAGGGCAGCGGGACCTCCTCGAAGCGCCCGAGCAGCATCGCCTCGAGCCGGCCGCCCCGCCGGAGAGCCAGGACGTACGGCCCCCGTACCTGAGGCTCCGTTTCGACGACTGCACGGTAATAGTCCGGATGCGTGGTGATGCTCGACTCGAGCAGCGGGAGCCACTCCTCGCGCAGCGCCTCGACCTCGGGGAGCGTCCGTGCGACCTCGATCCGCACGTCCTCGCCCGCGGCGCCATTCACCGCGTCGAGACTACCAGCGGCGTCTGCGACGCTCGGGTGCGCGCTCACCCCTCCACCCGGCGCGCGAGAGCGGCAGCCATCCGCTCGAGCCCTCGCCTGGTCGGCTCGAGGTCGGCCCAGGGCGAGAGCAGGCCCTCGCTGCGGACGGCCACGACGAGTCGCGAACGCTCGTCCGAGACCTCGAACACCCGGAACGTGACCTCCTGATCGCGGAGGCCGGGAAGGAGGAGGCGATCCTCCCAGCGAAGCTTCCGGCCGGTCGCCGTCAGGAGCTCGACCGTCGCCTCGCGCAGCTCCTCTCCCGGCGGCGAGAGCACCAGCTCGAGATCGCTGCCGATGACGATCTCACCGCGAGCACGCGTCACGTACGGATTCCACTCGTCGTAGGCGTCGAGGTCGATGAGCGCGTTCCAGACCGTCTTCCGCGAGGCGTCGATTACCTGCTCGACCGCCTTCGTCGTCGAGGGCCTGTCGAGCTTCGCACTGGCTGCGAGCGTCGCGCCGGCGAGAACGACCACGAGCGCAAGGACGCCCGCAAGGAGCACGATCCTTCTCACCGCGAGACCAGCCTTCGCAGCGCCCGCCGGGCGGCGCCCGCCTTCCCGCGGGTCGGCATCGAGAACGCCGTCCGGTCGAGCGTCGCGAGATCGTCCGAAGTCAGGGACACGTTGAGCGCGCCCGCGTTCTCCTCGAGATGCGAGACCGAGCTCGTCCCGGGGATGGGCAGCGCGGCGGGCGACTGCGCGAGGAGCCAGGCGAGCGAGATCTGAGCGGCGGTCGCGCCGTGACGAGCTCCGACCGCGTTCAGCGCGTCGCCGAAGGTCAGCGTCCCTTTCGCGAGAGGAGCCCACGCGACGAACACGAGTCCTCGAGCCGCGCAGAGATCCAGGACGCCGCGCGACGAGCGGTCGGCGAGCGAGAAGCGGTTCTGCACGGAGACGACCGACTCCACTGCGAGCGCCCGCAGGAGCTGCTCGACGTCGACGTTACAGACGCCGACGTGGCGCACGACGCCCTCGCGGCGAAGGTCGGCGAGCGCGCCCAGCGACTCCTCGATCGGGACGTGCGGATCGACGGCGTGGAGCTGGAAGAGGTCGATCTGCTCGATGCGAAGCCGCGCGAGGCTCGCGTGACACGAACTGCGGAGGTGCTCGGGCCGGCCGTTCCGGCTCCAGCGACCCGGGCCGCTTCGCATCAGCCCAGCCTTCGTCGCGACGACGATCCCATCGTTTGGGTGCAGCGTCTCGCCGAGAAGGCTCTCCGCCACCTGCGGGCCGTAGGAGTCCGCCGTGTCGAAGAAGTCGACTCCGAGCTCGACCGCGCGCTGCAGCACACGCTGAGCCTCGCGCCGATCTCGCGGCTCGCCCCAGACGCCTGGCCCGGTCAGCGACATCGTCCCGACGCCGAGCCTGTGTACGTGGAGCTCGCCGAGCGCGACGGTCAACGGCTGTCCGACATCCCCGCTCACGAGACCCCCGGCTCGGCGCCGCTACGCGGCGTGTGACCGGAACAGCACCGGGAACGTGCGCAGGATGAGCTTCACGTCGCCCATCATCGACCAGTTGGTCACGTAGAGATAGTCGAGCGTGACCATCTCGCCGAACGGGATGCCGTCGCGGCCGAGCACCTGCCAGAGGCCGGTGATCCCCGGCTTCAGGTTGAGTCGACGCCGGCGCCAGTCGACGACGTGCTGATCCTCCTCGAGGATGAGCGGACGCGGGCCGACGAGGCTCATGTCCCCGCGGAGGACGTTGATGAGCTGAGGAAGTTCGTCGAGCGAGTAGCGGCGCACGAACTTGCCGAAGCGCGTCACGCGCGGGTCGTCCGGGATCTTGAACATGCGCGCGTCACCGCCCTCGGCGAGGTGCTTGTTGAGCGAGGCGACCTCTGCCTTCCGCTCCTCGGCGTCGGCGCGCATCGTCCGGAACTTGTAGATCGAGAACATGCGGTCACCGGCGCCGCGTCGCACCTGGCGGAAGAAGACGGGGCCTCTCGAGTCGAGCTTGATGCCGATCGCGATCGCAGCGAGCACCGGCGAGAACACGATGAGGCCGGCGAGCGAGACGGTCACGTCGAGCAGGCGCTTCGTCAGGAGCGCCGAGTGGGACAGGCGCAGCGGCGGCAGGCCGATCATCGGCATTCCCTCTGCTGTATGCATGCCCACGTTCGTGCCGATCACCTCGAACAGACGCGGAACGATGTCGATCTGGACGTTTTGGTCCTTGAGCGAGCGAATCAGATCGAGCGTCTCCTCGTGCGACTCGTTCGAGAAGGCGACGACGACCCGCTCGACCTCGAGAGCTCTCACGATCTCGCTCAGCCGCTCTGGCGTCCCCAGCAAGCTGAGATCGCCGAGGCCAGGCTGCCGTTCCTTCGGCTGCGCGTCCACGAAGCCCACCACGTTGAGGCCGTACTCCGGATGCTGGCGCAGCTTGCGAGCCACGAGCTGGCCGACGTCGCCGGCGCCGACGATGACGGTGTTTTGCAGGTAGATGCTGGTACGCCGGCAGATCCCCCGAGCCAGCGCTCGAAGCGACGTGATGAGCACGATCGCGAGCACCCAGAACGTGATCAGGCGCTGGAGGCTCGGGTTCGCGACCGACGTGAACGTGATGCCGAGGAAGAGCACCCAGCTCCCGACCGTGACCAGGTGGAAGACCCGGACGAGGTCGTCCGCCGTCGAGTGGTCCGTGCGCTCCTCGTCGCTTGAGTACAAGCCATAGAGGTTGGCCGCGAGAACCCAGGCGGGCATTGACAGCAGGAAGATCGCAACCTCGAGAGCGTCGGAGACGTGGTCGTCCACCGGCGAGCCGGCCCACCACACCATCGCCGCGACGAACGCGACGCTCAGACCGAGCATGTCGGCGAGCGCGAGCGCGCGGCGCACGAGCCAGCCGCGGCCCTGGGAACGGCCGCCGCTTCGGTGTCGCTCGATGACGTTGATCGTCTGGGCGTCGAGCCCAGGCGCGAGCTGGTCGAAAAGCTCAGCGGTCGACATGGTCGTGTCGACAACCGTCATTCCGGCGCCCCGAACGTAGAGGCGTCAAGCCCACACATGCCGCATCGGCCGTTGATCGTGCTCCCCTTCCCCCTGCGCTATGTCCCCCGCCCGCCGTCCGCACGGCGGCTCCTCAAAAACTACACCCCCACACCGAAAAAGCAATACCCATCTCGAGGGTTTCGAGCAATCTGTCCGCGCCGTACCGACGAGTCCTAGTTAGACGTCAGGAACCGACTTTTGTCAGCGCGGGATTAGACAGCTCACTCGCGGCTCGCGAGAAGCTCCCGGAGGTCGGCCAGCTCGTCCTTCGACAGACGCCAGGATCCAGCTTCTGCGTTGATGCGCACCTGCTCGGCGGAGGTTGCGCCCGCGATCACGGAGCCGACGGCGGGAGTCGAGACGAGCGCGCCGATGGAGAGCTCGAGCAGCGTATGACCGTGCTCGTCCGCGAACCGCTCGAGCTCCGCGACCACGCGGAACCTCTCGTCCGTCAACCGCTCGGGACGATCCGCCAGCCGGCTTCCCGGAGGAGGACGCTCGCCGCGTCGGTACTTGCCGGTGAGAAGACCGCTCGCGAGCGGGAAGTAGGGCACGAAGCCGATCTGGAGCTCCCGGCAGAGGGGAAGGACATCGCGCTCTGCCTCCCGTTGCAGCAAGCTGTACTCGTTCTGTAGCGCGACGACGGGGGTCGTGCCGTTCCGCTTCGTAAGGTCGTCGACCTCTCGGAGCTCCGCGGCGGTGAGGTTCGAGCAGCCGATGTAGCGCGCCTTTCCCTCGGACACGATCTCGTCGAGTGCGCCGAGCGTCTCCTCGAACGGCGTGACGCCATCGGGGCGGTGGTAGTAGTAGAGATCCACATGGTCGGTGCGGAGTCGCGCGAGCGACGCGTCGATCGCCCCCTTCGCGTACTCCGCCGAGCCGCGCAGCTCCCCGCTCTCGGACTGCCAGCCGAACTTCGTCGCGAGGACGACCTGATCCCGGCGGCCGTCCAGAATCTCTCCGAGAAACCGCTCGCTCTCGCCATCGCCGTACACGTCGGCGGTGTCGAAGAACGTGACGCCCTCCTCGAGCGCGGCATCGACGACCTCGCGCGTGCCCTCGAAGTCGAGCTTTCGCCCGAAGTTGTTGCAGCCGAGCCCCACGACGGAGACGACCAAATCGGATGCGCCGAGGTTCCGGTTCTCGATCGCGTCAGCCTAGAGAACTCGCTGCGGGGGTAATCGCAGATCGCTCGGTTCGCAGTGCGATAGCGTGGCCGCATGGCGGCGTCCTCCGGTAGCTCGCAGCTCGACTCGCTCGAGGGGCGCGTCATCGCGCTCGCAGGCGCCGGTGGGAATCTCGGACCGACTGTCGTCCGCCGCCTCGCGTCCACCGGCGCGCAACTCGCCCTCGCCGGCCGCACGCTGGAACCACTCGACAAGCTCGCAGAACAGGCAGGCGGCAAGATCGACACGCAAGCACTCGACCTCCTCGATACGGAGGCCGCCCGCGGCTGGGCGGACGGAGTCGCGGAGCGCCTCGGCGCAGTCGACGGACTCGTCCACATGGTCGGGGGCTGGCGCGGCGGGAGTCCCATCGAAAAGGCACCGCTCGAGGACTGGGACTACCTCGAGCCACTGCTGATCCGCACCCTCGTGCACGCGACCCAGTCTCTTGCGCCGCACCTACTCGCGAGCGGGCGGGGCCGCGTCGTCGTGATCAGCGCCGGGCAAGCGCAAGCGCCGACTCATCCGAATGCGCTGTACGCCGCCGCGAAGGCCGCGGCCGAGACCTGGACGCTCGCGCTGGCCGACCGCTTTCGCGGGACCGGCTGTACCGCGAATCTCGTGGTCGTCGGCTCGATCGTCACCCCGGCGATGCGCGAGGAGAGCCCGGACAAAGACTTCTCGACCTTCACGCCGGCGGAGGAGATCGCCGAGGCCGTCGCTTACCTGAGCTCCGACGCCGCCGCCTCGATGAACGGCCAGCGCCTCACGCTTCGCGGCGCGAGCTAGCCGACCGCTTGCCGGACCGCTTGCCGAACGCGGGGCCCGCGCCTGAGCTCGAGCAGCGGGAGGGCAGCCGCACACCCGAGCACGAGCCACAGGTAGACGACGGGCACTGAGAGCACGAGACAGACACCGAGTACCGCAAGCTGGGTCGAGAGCCCGAAATTCGCGACGACGGCAGACGCAAACCCGTCGTGGTAGGCAAGCGCCCCACCCCGGCGGAGCGCCGGGTCGTCGACACGCACCAGAAGGCGCTCGAGTCGTTTCTCGGCAAGCGCCTGGAACGCGCGATCCTGGGGCGCGAAGACGGCGCGATAGACACCGGCCAGCAGTCGCGCAAGCGCACCCTCGGAGGCCGCCGGCGGCTGCGTCACCACGGTCTCGCCGCGCATGCGGCGATGGAGCACGTCCTCGTTGAAGTCGGCGCTCAGGACGAGCGTGAGAGCGACGAGAGAGACCAGCGCGAGCGCCCAAGCACCGGTCAGGTACCCGAGGGCGACGACGAGCGCGCCGTTGACCACCAGGTCGACCTCGGTGTCGAGATACCTCCCGAGCGCGCTCGTCCGGCCGGATTTGCGTGCGAGCCGGCCGTCCGCGTTGTCGAGCACGGTCTTCAGCTGCAGGAAGAGAGCCGCACCGATGAGCTGACCGCGCGCCACCAGGTACGCGCCCGCAAGGCCGGCAACTCCGTTCGTGAGTACGACCAGCGGCGGCGGGACGCGCAGTGGAAGCAGGATGCTGACCAGAGCGCTCGCGAGCGGCCGGAAGACGAGCTCGACGAGCAGCTCGGGCCGCGAGCGGCGCCAACGCTGGCCGGCGGCCGGTGGGGCAACGCTTGCTGCGTCCTCCGACTCGGACGGCACGACCATCGCGCACGATCGTAGTCACGACCTGCCGCCGAGGGCATACTCCCGGCATGGCCGAGACCGAGGGCTGGAACGTGGTCGACGAGGCGCTCGAGCGCACGTTCTCCTTCGCGAA
>JACCVK010000055.1 GCA_013698195.1 Actinomycetota bacterium
GTCGGCGAACAACGGACGGACGGGTGCGTGCTCGACGATGCGTCCGGCGTACATGACGGCGACGCGGTCCGCCATTTCGGCAACCACGCCGAGGTCGTGGGTGATGAGCAGCAGCCCCAGCCCCATCCGCTGCTGGAGCTCGCGCAACAGCTCGAGGATCTGTGCCTGGATCGTGACGTCGAGCGCAGTCGTCGGCTCGTCGGCGATGATGAGCTTCGGGTCGCACGCGAGCGCGATCGCGATCATCACACGCTGCCGCATACCTCCCGAGAACTGGTGTGGGTAGTCGCGGATGCGGGACTTCGCGTTCGGGATCCCCACGCGCTCGAGAAGCTCGACGGATCTCTTGACGACCTCGCGCTTGTCCAGATCGAGGTGGGCGTCGAGCGCCTCTCCGAGCTGCCGGCCGATGGTGAGCACGGGATTCAGGCTCGTCATCGGATCCTGGAAGATCATCGCGATGTCCTTGCCGCGGATGTCGCGGAGCTCTCGGTCGCCGAGAGAGAAGAGCTCGCGTCCGGCGAGGCGCGCACTCCCGTTTACGACCCGTCCTGCGCGCGGGAGGATTCCCATGAGCGCCAGCGCGGTGACGCTCTTGCCGCAGCCGGACTCCCCGACGATCCCGAGGGTCTCGTGCGGCGCGACCGAGAAGGACACGCCGTTGACTGCGTGGACGATTCCGCGGCTCGTCCAGAAATGGACGTGCAGATCCTCGACTTCGAGCAGCGCGGTCACGCTCTGCCGCGCAGCTTCGGATCGAGAGCTTCCCGGAGACCATCGCCCAGGAGGTTGAAGCCCATGACGACGATGACGATCGCTAGGCCCGGGAAGATGGCGAGCAACGGTTGCGTCTGCAGGTAGCGGACCGTGCCGGTCAGCATGGTGCCCCACTCTGGAGTCGCGGGATCCTGTGGGCCGAGCCCCAGGAATCCAAGACCCGCAGCGTCGATGATCGATGTGGCGAGGGCGAGCGTTCCCGCGACGATTACGGGCGAGATCGCGTTCGGCATGATGTGCGACCCAAGTATCTGCCTGCCGGGCACACCGATCGCGCGGGCGGCCAGCACGTAATCGGTCTCACGTTGACCGAGGATCGAGCCCCGCATCAACCGGGCGAAGATCGGGACGTTGACGATCCCGATCGCGAGCATCACCTGGAGCAGACCGCCTCCCCCGAAGAGCGCGACGATCCCGATCGCCATGAGAAACCCTGGAATCGCGAGCATGATGTCCATCAGCCGCATGATCAAGCCGTCGAGTCTGCGGAAGTAGCCGGCCGTAGCACCAAGGAACATGCCGAGCGTGAGCCCGACGGTGACCGCGACGACGCCGATCAGGAGCGAGTAGCGGGCTCCGTAGATCAGTCGCGACAGTTCGTCGCGCCCGAGGTCGTCGACGCCCAGCAGATGATCCCGAGAGGGCCCAGGGCAGCATCCGTCAACGATCAGGCTGAGATCTTGGTGGCGTGGGTCGAACGGGGCAATCAGCGGCGCGAAGATCGCCACGAACGCGAAGAAGCCGATTACGAACAGGCCGAATATCGCGCCAGGGTTCCGCCGCATCCTGCGAAACGCGTCTCGCCAGAGCCCGGTCGGCGGAGCCTGCTCGAGTGCGATCTCGGTGATCTCGGCGACCGACATCTGCTACCGACCCGCCAGCCGGACGCGGGGGTTGAGCAGGCCGTAGGAGATGTCGACCAGCAGGTTGACGACCACGACGACCATGGCCACGAACAGAATCCCGCCTTGTAGCACGGGGTAGTCCCGATTCTCGATCGCCATCTGCAGCCAGCTGCCGAGACCGGGGAACGCGAACACGGTTTCGGTGAGGATCGCGCCGGAGAGCAGCAACCCGACCTGGAGGCCGATGATGGTTGTCACGGGCAGCATCGCGTTGCGGAGGACGTGACGCCGGTCAACGGTCCTCGGCGCCAGACCCTTAGCGCGTGCCGTTCGCACGTAGTCCTCGTTCTGGACGTCGAGCACCGAGGCGCGTGTGATTCGAGCGATGATCGCGAGCGGGATCGTGGCCAGCGCGATTCCCGGAAGGATCAGGTGTTTGGCCGCGTCCCAGGCTGCGTTCCAGTTGCCGGTTACGATGCCGTCGAGCACGTAGAAGTTCGTCGGGTGCCCCGCGTCGATGAGCACGTCCTGCCGGCCGACTGACGGCAGCCAGCCGAGATTCACCGCGAACAGCCACTTGAGCAGGATCGCGAGGAAGAAAATCGGGATCGAGACTCCGATCAGCGAGAGAAAGAGGCTCGAGTTATCGAAGATCCCGCCGTAGCGCTTCGCGGCGAAGAAGCCGAGCGGAACGCCGATCAGGGTCGCGAACAGCATGGCCGAGAACGCGAGCTCGATCGTGGCCGGAAACCTCTCGCGAAGCTCCTCTGTGATCGGCCTGTGGGACGCGATGCTCGTGCCCAGGTCACCTGACCCGACCGTTTGCACGTACCGCCAGTACTGCACGTACAGCGGGTCGTCGAGCCCGTACTGGTCCCGAGCCTGCGCGATCGAGTCAGGTGTCGCGCGCTCGCCGAGCAGTGCCTCCGCAGGAGATCCCGGCAGAGCGCGGATCCAGAAGAACACGAGAAGCGAGAGCCCGATCAGGATCGGGACAAGCAGGAACAGCCGACGGACGACAAAGCGGAGCACGAGACCGCCTCAACAATCAGTTTCCGCCGGCTGTTCCTGGATTACGACTCTCCTATTTGGACACGGGTGCGAACGGCTCGAGCTCGATCGGGCTTGCGACGTAGCCGCGCACGCTCTTCTTGAAAGCGAGTGCCGGCTTCGTGTGCACGTACGGCACGCCCGGGAGGTTGGCCATGATCAAGCGGTTCGCCTGCTGGTAGGTCAACGTCCGCTTCTCGAGATCCGTCTCGCGAAGCGCTGCGTTGAGAATGGCGTGGATCTTGGGGTTGATCGGCCCCCACGTGTTCTGCGGCGTACGGAAGAAGGTGCCGATGAAGTTATCCGGATCGCCGAAGTCCCCGGTCCAGCCGATCAGGTTCAGATGGCCGGCATTCCCCGCCTGCACTCGGGCGACGTAGTCGGGTCGCCATGGTGCGCTCTTCGCGACCACCTTGAACCCCGAATTCTCGAGGCTGGCCGCGAACGCCTGGAAGTTGCGCTGCGGATCCGGCATGTAGCCGCGCGAGATGTCGGTCGGATACCAGAACTCGATCTCGACCGGCAGCGTCAGTCCTGCCTGTTGCAGGAGTTGCCTCGACCGCGCGGGGTTGTAGGGGTACTTCTTCACGTCCTTGGCCCAGCCGAAGAGCTGGGGTGGCATGAACTGGGTCGCGACCTGGGCACGACCGCCGTAGAACGACTTGACGACGGCCTCACGATCGAGCCCGTGAGCAACCGCCTGGCGGACGAGCAGTTTGTTCATCGGCGCCTTGGCGGAGTTGATCGTCACGTAGCCGACGTTGAAGGCGGGACGATCGATGATCTTCAGGCTACTGTTGCGCTTGATCGTCGAGATGTCTTGGGGCTCGACGAGGTTGTAACCGTCAATCTCCCCGGACTGAAGCGCCTGCAAGCGCGCCGCATTGTCGGGGATCGCCCGCAGGATCACCTGCTTGAGCTTTGCCTTCTTGCCCCAATACGAGTCGTTGCGCTCGAGGACGAGCTTGTCCCCGATCTTCCACGACTTGAACTTGTACGGGCCCGTACCGGTCGGGTGCTCCGTCGCATACGTCCCGGAGGGGCGTAGAACGCCGTCCGCCGAAAGCGTGCCCGCGTTCGCCTTGTACTTCTTGAGTGCCGTTGGGCTCTGCATCGAGAGAGACGGCAGCGACAGCGCGGCGATGAAGGACGCCGACGGCTTCCGGAGGTTGATCCGCGCCGTCGACGCGTTCACCACCTGGCAGCTGCTGAACAACGGATCGCTGGTGATGCCCTGGGCCGGCTTCCGGTAGCCGCCGAATACCGTGTAGTAGTAGTAGGCGACGCTGTCCGGCTGGAACGCGGCCGGGAAGTTGTACCAGCGGTTGAAGTTGGCGCAAACCGCCTGGGCGTTGAACGGGGTCCCGTCGTGGAACTTCACGCCCCCACGAAGCTTGAACGTCCACCTCTTGCCGCCATTCGAGCCCGTCCAGCTCGTGGCGAGGTCTGGGACGATCTTCGTCGTGCCCGGCTTCACAGTTACCAGGCCCTCGGTGATCTGATCCGCCACCCGAAGCGACGGCCCATCTGAGACGATCGCCGGGTCGAGGAACGTCGGTTCGCCCTCCGTAGCGAATACAAGCGTGTCCTTCGCCTGCGCTTGCCCCTCGGCCGACCCCGACGCAACAGCAGCTACGAGGAGCGAGAGCGCACCGAGAGCGACACCTGCTTTCAGAATCTTGCGCATTCCTTTCCTTCCTTTCCCTTGCAGTGGAGCGAGCGGCACTGAGCTTACTACCGCCCGCCACTTCCTCAGACGACGAGCGACTCCGATTGTCGGGGTCGCTAGGGATTTTTCGAATCAGCGAGGACTAGGAGCCAGTGCGGCGCGCGCTCTCTCGTCAGGCCGCGAGGCCTGCCAGATCGCGTCAGGCCGCGAGGCCTGCCAGATCGCGGAGCGCCTCGAGGCGCTTGAGCGCCTGACCCTCGAGCTGGCGTACGCGCTCGCGCGTGAGATCGAGCTCGTGCCCAATCGCCTCGAGCGTCCACGGCTCGCCCTCGAACCCGAAGCGGAGCTCCAGGATGCGCCGTTCCCGCTCGGGGAGAGCATCCAGCGCACGACGAATGCTCTGGCGACGCAACGACTCCTCGGCCTCGTCGAACGGGTCCGCCGCCTCCCGGTCTGCGAAGAGGTCGCCGAGCTCGCCTTCGTCGTCCGCACCGACCGTCTGGTTCAGCGAGACGGACGCATGAGCCGCGCCGAGTGCCTCGTCAACGTGCTGGATGGGAAGCCCCGTCGCCTCGGCGAGCTCCTCCTTCGTTGCCTCGCGGCCGAGCTCGACCTCGAGCCGGCGCGCGGCGCGGGAGAGCTTCTGCTGGCGCTCGACGACGTGCACCGGCACGCGGATCGTGCGCGCGTGGTTGGCAACTGCCCGCTGGACGGACTGGCGGATCCACCACGTGGCATACGTCGAGAACTTGAAGCCGCGGCGCCAGTCGAACTTCTCGACCGCGCGATTCAGGCCCAGCGTTCCCTCCTGGATTAGGTCGAGGAACGGTACGCCTAGGCCGCGATAGCCCTTCGCGATCGAGACGACGAGCCGGAGGTTCGACTCGATCATCACCCGCTTCGCAACCGTGTCGCCCCGCTCGATGCGCTTTGCGAGCGCGACTTCCTCGGCAGCGGTCAAGAGCTTATGGCGACCGACATCGGCGAGGAAGAGTTGGAGGCTGTCGGCGGCACCCGAGACGCTCTCGGCCTCGAAGCGCGACTTTGCTTCGGCAGCTTCCTTCGCCGCCTCAGCTTCGGGCTGCACGATCTCGATGGACTGTGCCTCGAGCTCGCGCTGCAAGAGCTCGGCTTCGTCCTCTCCGAGGTCGTGCTCGACGACGAAGGTCTCGAGCTCGGCCGCCTCGAGATGGCCGCCGTGCTCTTCGGCGCGTTCGATGAGTGCTTTCAGATGCTCTGACTCGAGCAATTCAATGAGCTGGTTCTGGGTCAAGTGCTGCCCCGATCCTTTCCAGTTTCACTTCGGCGGAAGGTACAAACCTACGGAGTGTATGGCGGTTTTCCTGCCCTTTCCAGGGATCATGCCTGGTTCGAGGGACTCACAAACTTGTCGAGTCACTGCCTCGTAACGTCGGCTCGTTCTCTCTTTATTCCGTTTCCGACCTCTGCTCGGTTCATTTCACTGGGCGACAACTGCGACGTTACGAGCGCAGGCGCTAGCAGCCTGCTGGCCCGTACAACCTATGACGTGCGGCGGCCCGGGCAAGTTAGATGATCGCGCTTCAGGCGGACGGCGCACGACCCCCTTTTACGGCTTGTTTACGCGCTCTTTGCGCGCTTTTCGGCAAGCAGCTCCGTCGCGCGCTCAAACGACAGGCCGTCGACCGTGTCGCCCCGGCGGAGACTGGCGTTCGTATCGCCGTCCGTGACGTACGGCCCGAACCGGCCGTCGCGGAGGAGAATCTTCTTCCCGGTCGCGGGATCCTCGCCCAACTCCTTCA
>JACCVK010000103.1 GCA_013698195.1 Actinomycetota bacterium
ATCGGCCCCAAGGTCGCGCTCGCGATCGTCTCGAGCGGGGCGCCTGTGGAGCTGCGGCGCGCGATCGTCATCGAAGACCCGGCGCGATTCCAGGCGATTCCCGGGATCGGGAAGAAGACCGCAGAGCGGATCGTCCTCGAGCTGAAGGAGAAGCTTGGTAGCGACGATGTCGTTGCGCTTCCCGCCAGTGGGGATGGTGTCGGGAACGCACACGTCACGGCCCGCGACGCATTGGTCGAGCTCGGATACACATTCGCCGAGGCCGAGCAGGCACTCGCGACGGTGGATGCCGAGCTGCCTCCCGAGGAACGCGTGCGACTTGCCTTACGGAGCGCGGCATGACGAGCGGTCAGTTCCTCGCACCCGTGCTGCAGGAGGGTGACGAGGAAGTCGAGCGCTCGCTCCGCCCGCGGCGTCTCGACGAGTTCGTCGGCCAGGAGCGGGCGAAGGAGCAACTCGAGATCGCGCTCGAGGCGGCGCGGGCGCGTGGCGACGCCCTCGACCACGTCTTACTCGTCGGCCCGCCCGGACTCGGGAAGACGACGCTTGCGACGATCATTCGCGAGGAGCTCGGAGTCGGCTTGCGTACGATCGCGGGTCCCGCGCTGGAACGAAAGGGCGACATGGCGGCGATCCTCACCGGGCTCGAATCGCGCGATGTCCTCTTCATTGACGAGATTCATCGCATCAATCGTGCGATCGAAGAGATCCTCTATCCGGCGCTCGAAGACTTCCGTCTCGACATCATCGTCGGCCAGGGGGCTGCCGCTCGCACGCTGACGCTCGATCTGCCGCCCTTTACCCTCGTCGGTGCGACCACGCGTACCGGCTTGCTGACCACGCCGCTCCGCGACCGCTTCGGGATGACGTTCAGGCTCGGCTACTACGAGCCCGACGAGCTCTCGTCGATCGTCCGTCGCTCGGCCGGGATCCTCGACGTCGCGATCGAGGAAAGCGCGGCCGAGGAGATCGCGCGCCGAGCGCGAGGCACGCCGCGCGTCGCCAACCGCATCCTCCGCCGTGTGCGCGATGTCGCGGAGGTCCGGCATAGCGGCGAGATCACCCTCGCCGTCGCGCGCGAGGCGCTCGAGCTCCTGGAGGTGGACGAGCTGGGCCTCGAGCGCACCGACCGAGAGCTCCTCGAAGCGGTGCTTCGGAAGTTCGGCGGCGGTCCGGTCGGGCTTTCGACACTCGCGGTGACGCTCGGCGAGGAGCAGGACACGATCGAAGACGTGTACGAGCCATACCTTCTTCAGCTCGGCTTCCTTCAGCGCACCCCGCGGGGCCGTGTCATCACCGAGCTTGGAAGAGAGCACATCGGCGGTCGAGGGCGGCCGGACGAGGGTCTCTTCTAGCGCGTGGCCATGCAGATCTGGATTCCGGGAGCGGCCGGGCCGCTCGACGAGCTCGTCAATCGCATCATGCGAATGGTCGAGGCGTTCACCCGCGAACATGAGCTCGACCACGCGGAGGTGCGCATCGAGCTGACCGACGGCTCCCGGTACACGCTCGAGAGCGTCGAGCACGAGCCAGGCTTCGGTTTTCTGTCGTTCGTCCCTCACCGCGAGGCGGGAGAGGAGCCGCGCCGCCTGGTGATCCCGATCGGCGCGGTGAAGGCGATCGAGATCTCCACTCCCGACCCCACCCGCACGTTCGGCTTCAGCCTGTCCACATAGGACGCCAGCCCTCAGCCGCGGAACTGGAGCTCGCGCCACGAGGGCACTGGCGCGAGCTCGAGCAAGGCACGTCCGCCTTCGGGCTCCGCGTAGCCGAACTCACCCGTGTCCTCGAGCCAGTTCACGTCGAGCAGGCCTTCCTTGACGCGGTGGTCGAGCCAGGCGCCGCGGAAGACGAGCTTGCGAAGCCAGTAGACGAGCGATTCGCCTTGCACGAGCGAGACCTGCTCCCAATGGCGCACGAGATAGAGCCCGAGCCCGCTGCGGGGGTCAGCTATGCGGCCGTCGGCGACGAGCTCCACGAGATCGCCGGCCTCGTCCTCGTCGAGCTCGTTCGATCCCACGAGAGCGAGGCGGACCGCAGCCCCCGTGACGCGCTCTCCGAAGTCCTCCGCGTTGAACTCGAACCGATGGCCCAGGAACTCGACGACGAAGTCGTCCCCGGAGCGATAGTTGGCGGTGAGCACCCAACTCAGCGTATCTAGGCTCTACGCGTGAACAACGGGCGGATCTGGATCGTCATGGCGGTTGCGGTGGTTGCAATCTGGCTCGTCGGCGCTGCCGTGACGAAGTACTCGCTCGAGCAGATGGCGTACTACACGCCGATCGCGGTCATCGTCCTCGGTGCCACCGTCGCGATCGTCCTGCTCTGGGTCAAGGTCGTGCTCGACTCGCTTCGGCGCCGGCGACAAGAGCCGTAGATCGGGGTCCGGCTTCCGCCGGACGTCGCCGTTCCCCAACGCTACATCCGAGACAAGACCGGCCCTGACCAGGGGATAGAGGCCGTCCGATCTCGTCCGTACCGTCAACTGCGTGACGGGTGTCTGGACCCTCGACTCGGTCGACTCTCTAGCCGCGGAGAAGCTCGCGCAGGAGCTCTCTCTGAGCGACGTCACGGCGGCCGTCCTCGTTCGCCGGGGATACGGCGACGCTCGAGTGGCCCGCCGGTTCCTCGCCGCCGAGATGCCCGGTCACGATCCGAGCCTCCTCGGCGACATGGATGTCACCGTCGCGCGAATCCGCGCCGCGATCGAGGGCGGTGAGCGGATCTGTGTCCACGGCGATTATGACGTCGACGGCATCTGCGCGACGGCGCTTGCCGTGCTCTTCCTGCGCGAGCTCGACGCCGACGTCGTCTTCCACCTGCCGAGTCGCTTCGAAGAGGGCTATGGCGTCTCGAGCGACACCTTGGGCCGACTCCTCGGTCAAGGCGTCGGTCTGGTGCTCACGGTCGACTGCGGGATCACGGC
>JACCVK010000107.1 GCA_013698195.1 Actinomycetota bacterium
GCACGCGCCCGACGAGCTCCTCGATGTCGACGCCCCGATAGCGAAGGGCTCCGCCCTCGCGATCGGGCTCGGCGATCTCTGTTTCGACGGCGACGACGCCTTCAAGACCCGGCTTGAAATCCACGACGTCGCTCATCGCGTCGGGGACGCTACCTGACGAGAGTTTCAGCGGTACGCAGGTACGATCCGCCGCGCTCATGGCCCACCGCGTGACGCTGATTCCCGGAGACGGAACGGGCCCCGAGCTCACACAGGCAGCGCGGCGCGTCCTCGAGGCGACGGGCGTGGAGTTCGAGTGGGACGTCCGCCAAGCGGGGGTCGAGGTGATGGAGAAGGAGGGAACGCCGCTTCCCGACGACACGCTCGAGTCGATCAAGCGGAACGGCACGGCGCTCAAGGGCCCGATCACGACTCCGATCGGCACCGGCTTCCGCTCGGTCAATGTCGCGCTCCGGCACGAGCTCGAGCTGTACGCCTGCGTTCGCCCGTGCAAGTCGTACCCGGGCGTCCGCTCACGCTACGAAGGCGTCGACGTCGTCGTCGTCCGCGAGAACACGGAGGACCTGTACGCCGGCATCGAATACGAGGCGGGAACGGACACGGCGGAGCAGGTCATCGCGACGCTCAATGCCCTCCAGCCGAAGCAGATCGCGCCCGGCTCGGGCATCTCCGTGAAGCCGATCAGTGCGGACGCTTCGCGCAGGATCGTTCGCTTCGCCTTCGACTACGCGCGCTCGCACGGCCGCCGCGAGGTCGCGGGCATCACGAAGGCAAACATCATGAAGTTCACCGATGGGCTCTTCCTCTCCGTGTTCCGCGAGGTCGCCGCGGACTACCCGGAGATCGCGTCGCGCGAGGTGCTCGTGGACGCGCTCTGCATGGGACTGGTTCAGCGGCCCGAGGAGTACGACGTGCTCGTGCTCCCGAATCTCTACGGGGACATCGTCAGTGACATCACAGCGGGTCTCGTCGGCGGCCTCGGGCTCGCCCCCGGCGCCAACATCGGCGCCGATGCGGCCGTTTTCGAGGCAACGCACGGCTCCGCGCCGCGCTACAAAGGGCAGAACAAGGCGAACCCGACCGCAATGATCCTCTCCGGAAAGCTCATGCTCGACCACCTCCGTGAGCGCGACGCAGCACAGCGACTCGAGCAAGCAGTCACCGACGTCATCGCCGAGGGAAAGCACGTCACCTACGACCTGAAGCCGTCGAGGGACGACCCGACGGCGGTCGGCACGTCCGAGTACGCAGACGCCATCATTGCCAGACTCGCCCTAAGTGCCCGGGCGTCTGAGCGAACCGGGCTGAGAAACGGAAACTGAGCATGCGGACGAAGGTGACAGTGGTCGGCGCGGGCAACGTTGGCGCGACCTGCGCGCAGGAGATCGCGCGCCGAGACTACGCGGACGTCGTCCTCGTCGACATCCTCCCCAACTTCCCGCAGGGGAAGGCGCTCGACATGAATCAGGCGGGCTCCGTACTCGGCTACGAGCCGCGGATCGTGGGCACGAACGGGTACGACGAGACCGCTGATTCCGAGGTGGTCGTGATCACCGCCGGTCGCCCGCGCGCACCCGGGATGAGTCGCGACGACCTCGTCGCCACGAACGAAGCCATCGTCACGGCGGTGACGAAGGAGGCGATGAAGCGCTCGCCTAGGGCCGTGCTCGTCGTCGTCTCGAACCCACTCGACGCGATGTGCCATGTCGCACGCGCTGTCTCACGGTTCCCGAAGCGCCGGGTCGTCGGCATGGCGGGGATCCTCGACACCGCCCGCTTCTCGGCGTTCATCGCGCAGGAGCTCGAGGTTTCCGTGCGCGACGTCACCGCGATGGTGCTCGGGGGCCACGGCGATCAGATGGTGCCCGTGGTGTCGGCGACGACCGTCGGCGGCATCCCGCTGGCCGAGCTCTTGACCAAGACACGGCTCCGGAAGCTCGTGGAGCGCACGCGCTTCGGCGGCGGCGAGCTCGTGAGCCTCCTCGGCACGTCGGCCTGGTACGCACCCGGTGCGGCCGCTGCTCAGATGGTTGACGCAATCTGCCTCGACCAGAAGCGCGTTCTCCCCTGCACCGCGTATCTCGAGGGGGAGTACGGGATCCGTGGGCTCTACATGGGCGTCCCCGCGAAGCTCGGCGCGGACGGGGTCGAGGAGATCGAGAAGCTGAAGCTGACCCCCGACGAGAAGAAGATGCTTCGCGCCTCCGCCGCGGCGGTGCGCGAGGTCGTCTCGATCCTCAAGAGGTCGTAGGCATGGATCTCGAGCTCCAGGGCCGGACGGCCGTCGTCTGCGGCGGCTCAGCGGGAATCGGGCTCGGCATCGCCGAGGCGCTGCGCGACGAAGGGGCGAACGTCGTTCTCTTCGCGCGCCGGCCGGACGTGCTCGAGCGCGAGGCGGATCGCTTGGGCGCAGTCGCGGTCGCGGGAGACGTCAGCATCGCGGCAGATCTCGAGCGGCTCGTCGAGACCGCAGTGAGCTCGTACTCCGGCATCGACATCGTCGTCAACAACTCAGGCGGTCCGCCTCGCACGTCGGCGCTGGAGATGAACGACGAAAACGTCCGCCAAGCGGTCGAGCTCATGCTCGTCTCCGCCGTGCGGCTCACCTCGCTCTGCCTCCCGTATCTCGAGCAGAGCAGGGGCGGGCGCATCGTCAACATCACCTCGAGCACCGTGCGCGAGCCCGTGGACAACCTCGCGCTCTCGAATGCCATTCGCCCGGGCGTTGTGGGATGGGCGAAGACGCTCGCACGCGAGCTCGGTCCGAAGGGCATCACCGTGAACTCGATCGCTCCGGGACGGATCGATACCGCTCGTGTCCGCGAGGTCTATCCGGACGGGCCTACGGAGGACGATCTCGCGGCGATTCCGCTCGGCCGGCTCGGCGCTCCGCGCGAGATCGGAGACCTCGTCGCGTTCCTCTGCTCCGATCGCGCCGCATACATCACCGGCACGGTCATCGCGGTCGACGGCGGGCTCACGCGGAGCTTCTAGTGCGCTTCCGCTATGTAGCCGTCGCCCTCGTCGTCATCCTCGTCGTCGCGACGGGCGCGCTCTACACGGTCCCGGCGGACGACTTCCTCTTCACGCCCGGTCAAGCGAAGCCCCTTCGGGAGAAGGTGCGCGTCGAGGGTGCGCGACCGGCGTCCGGGGGCGTCTTCTACGTGGACGTCTTCGTACGGCGTGCCACGCTGCTCGAGCAGCTCTTCACCTTCACGCAGCCTGAGGGCGCGGACGTGATCCCTGAGCACGCGCTGCTTCCGAGCGGAACCTCCGAGGCCGAGCGCGACCGACAGAACGCGCTGGACATGCAGGAGTCCGAGCGCATCGCTTCAGCGGTTGCGCTGCGGGCGCTCGGCTACGACGTCGGGATCGAGCCCACCGGCGTCCGCATCGCGGGGGTCGCGGCCGATGTCCCGGCGGCGACGAAGCTCGAGACCTACGACGTGATCGTCGGCGTCGACGGCAGCCGCGTGGTGACGACCGACGCGCTCCGTGAGCAGATCGGACGTCGCGCACCTGGGCAGCAGGTGCAACTCACCGTGGAGCGAGATGGCGAGACGATCGACGTGAGCGTCGCCACGCTCGAGAGCCCGACCGAGCCGGGGCGCGCAATCGTTGGCATCGAGGTCTCCCAGAAGGCCGACATCGATCTTCCGATCGATGTGGAGATCGACCTCGGTGACGTCGGCGGACCCTCCGCGGGCCTTCCGTTCGCCCTCGAGGTCGCGCGCATGCTCGGCAAGGACGTCGCACGCGGCTGTGAGGTCGCCGCGACGGGTGAGCTTGCTCTCGACGGAACCGTTCTCCAGGTCGGCGGCCTGAAGCAGAAGACGATCGGCGCGCGTGCGACCGATGTGGATGTCTTCCTCGTCCCGGTGGGGGAGAACGCGCAAGTCGCCCGCAAGTACGCGAATCGCCTACCCGTCATCCCTGTGGAGAGTTTTCAACAGGCGTTGCGAAAACTGGCAACAGTCGACCTGAAATGCTGAATTTGCAGGACTTTTTTCCGAACTGAGAACAGGCGCAAATTGCGGCGAATTCGTCGGGCGGGCTCTTGTGGGCTCGCGCCGACGTCGCCACAATGCAGCCTTGCCGATGGGACGCGACCGCTCGAGAAGCTGCCAGCGAAGGACACCGTGAAGCGCTCGAAGGCAACCTGCGAGGACTGCTACTTCCGTCGCGCGGGTCTCTGCGCTCTCCCCGGGAACACACCTTGTCCGACATATCGAGCGGCGGCAGCGGGCATGCTCACTCCACCGCCGCAGCCTCGCCTGGTTCCCCGGTCGGTCTCGGGCGTCGCGGTCGCGCACGCCGCCGCCTAAGTGCTTCCCGCCGTAAGTACGGTCGAGGTTCGCCGGCGAGAACCGAGAAGGCCTAGGACGCAGGGAGCGCCAATATTCGTGAATATTGGCGCGACTGAGGACGACGGCATGCGACGTGTTCGCAGCCGCGCGAATGCGAGCGTACTTATGGCGGGAAGCACTAAGATTCGCCGCATGCCCAGCTCTCGCCCGCGCGCGATGCGGGACATCCCGTGGTCGCTCGTGGTCTTCGCGCTCGTCACGCTGTACGCGGTGCTGCTCGTCCTGCTCAACGACGAGAAGGTCAGCGTGGACTTCGTGTTCTTCTCCGCCGAGATCTCGAAGCTGGTCTTGATCCTCCTGTGCCTGGGTCTCGGTTTCGCCGGCGGTTTCCTGTTCGACCACTGGCGCGATCGCCGGCGCTCGGCTCCGTAGGCTCCGTCGCTATTCGCCGAGGAGCTTGGCCAGGATCCCGACGCCCTCGGCGATCCGCTCGGGCGGCTCGTAGCTGAACGCAAGTCGCAACGCGCTCGCTCCGAGCGCCGAGTCCGGCGGGAAGAAGTCCGCGCCGCAGACGAACGTGACACCCTCCTCCTCCGCGCGCTTCGCGAGCACGTCGGCGTCACCGCCGCCCAGGTCGAGCCAGAGGAAGTACCCGCCTTCGGGATGGCTCCAGGAGCTGCCGTTCTGAAAGCCGGTCTCGAGCGCGCCCAGCATCGCATCGCGCCGCGCGCGAAGTCCCTCTCGCACGCGTTCGAGGTTCGGCTCGAACCGACCTCGCTCGATGAACTCGGCGATCGTGGCCTGAGCGAAGAACGGCGGGGAGATGTACGTCGCGTTGGCACGCTCCTCGAACGCTGATGCGTCGCTCGCCGGAAGCACGAAGTACCCCGTGCGCAGGCCGGGGGCCACCGTTTTCGAGAAAGACGACGTATGCGTGACGAGCTCGCCGCCTTCGAGCTCGTGCAGCGTGGGGGGCGCCTCGCCCTCGTAGCGAACGAGCCTGTACGGATCGTCCTCGAGGACGGGCAGCCCATGCTCCTTCACGATCTCGACGAGGCGCCGGCGTCGTTCCGGGCTAAGCGTGCGCCCGCTCGGGTTCTGGAACGTCGGGATCGTGTACAGGAACGAGGGTGCATCCGAACTCGACTCGAGCTCGTGCTCGAGCCGATCGGGGTCGAGCCCCTCCGCGTCCATCTCGAGCGGGACGATTTCGGCTCCTTCCCGCGCGAGGATCTTGAGCGGGCGGTCGTAGCTCGGCCCTTCGACGAGGACGCGGCCTGGCCTGTGCTCGAGGAGCTCGGCGACGTACAGCACGAATCCGAGCAGACCGCCGACGGTGAGGACGACGCGGCCCGAATCGACGTGGTGGCGCGCGGCAACCCATTCCCGAAGTGGCCCGTAGCCCCCTGCGGGTCCATATGAGAAGACAGCGGCGCCCTCTTTGATCGCGGCGGCGTGCGCGCACTCCGCGAGCTCGGCAGCCGGGATAAGCTCCGGTGCCGGTGCGCCGCGCGCAAACGAGATCGGCGGCATCGGGCGAGACTACCCGTGAGTGCGTCTATGGTCCAGAATGCCCGCTTCGCCCCGAACCATGACAACGACTGAGAACCCCCCGAACGCCGAGCAAGAGCGAGCGCGAAGCGGTGGTCGCGCTGTCCTGCGG
>JACCVK010000110.1 GCA_013698195.1 Actinomycetota bacterium
TCGCTCGAGCGGCATGCGGCGGTCGCAGAGGCGTACGTCCGCGGCGCCGAGCGCTTCGTGGCGGATGGAGGCAACGCGCACGACGTCTCTTCAGTCGCAAGCTTCTTCGTCTCCCGGGTCGATACCGAGGCAGATCGCCGCCTCACCGAAGCGGGCCGCGAGGATCTCGCTGGAAAGCTCGGGATCGCGAACGCGAAGCTCGCCTACCAGCAGTACCTCACAGTCTTCGGCGGCGGTCGCTGGCTGGCGCTCGCCGACGCCGGCGCCCGCCCGCAGCGCTGCTTGTGGGCTTCGACCTCGACGAAGAATCCCGCCTACCGAGACGTCATGTACGTCGAGGAGCTGATCGGCTCCGACACGGTCAACACGATGCCGCTCGAGACAGTCGCGGCGTTCCAGGATCACGGCGAGGTGCGCGGTCAGACGTTGCTCGAAGAGCTCGACGAAGCGAAGCACCTGCTCGACGACCTGGCGGCGGCGGGCGTCGACTACGACGACGTCGTACAGACGCTCGAAGACGAGGGCGTAGAAAAGTTCGCCGACTCGTTCAGGGCGCTACTCGACGGGATCGACGCCAAGCGCAGCGCCCTCGTTGCGTAGTTCCCAACATATGTAATTCACATATACTGAGGGCGTGCACGGCCGGCGTCATCGCTCGCGCAATCGCCTGCGGCTCCCGGACGGGACCTGGGTGGTGCGCGCCAGAGTGGAGCGCCTCGGGGAGCCGGCGCTGCTCGTGCTCCTGTCGGATGGTCCGACGCACGGCTACGAGCTGCTCGAGCGGCTCCCCGAGCTGCTCGGCGAGGAGCGGGTCGATGTCGGGAACGTGTACCGCGCGCTGCGCTCGCTCGAAGACGAGGGTCTCGTCGTGTCGGAGTGGAGCGCCGACCTACCGGGCCCGACGAAGCGCACGTACACGTTGACGGACGAAGGCCGCGCTGCCCTTGCGGCCTGGATCGATTCGCTTACTGCGCTTCGCGACGGCCTCGACAGCTTTGTCGAACGAGCTCGAATGAAGGGAGGTGACGATGTGCGGACGGCATAGACACCGTAGGCGAGGGTGGCGCGCTCCGAGCCGCGAGGATCTCCAGCGCGCGCTCGAGGAGCGTCAGAAGGATCTCGAGCAGGAGATCGCCGACATCCATGACTTGCTTCGTCGAGTCCGAGACGATGGCGCCGTCGAAAGCGGCGGCGGAACGACGAGCGAGCCGGCGCCGGTGGTCTGAGGATCATCCTTGCGCCACTGAGCCAGACGCTTCCTGCGCCCACATACGGGTAGGGGCGAGGGTTTCCTCGCCCCTACTTGGCGACCTGCTCTGCGAGTGCGGCGACGAGCTCGTCGTGCAGGAGGCCGTTCGAGGAGACGGCGGTCCCTGAGTCGATGCGGGTCCGGCCGTGCACGTCGGTGAGCCGCCCGCCCGCCTCCTCGACGATCACCTGCACCGCCGCGACGTCCCACGCGCTCACACCGATCGCGTCGAGCGCGCCGTCGACCGCGCCCTCGGCGACGAGCATGTGCGCCCAGAAATCACCGATCCCGCGCACGTGCCACGCGCGGGTGGCCAGCTCCGGAAGCTGCCGATCGAGCGGGAAGGATAGGACGGAGTCCTCGATGCGCGCGACGGAGGAGACGTGAATCCGTTCCGCCTCCGTGTAGGCGCCTCCAGTGCGCTCGGCCCACCAGCGTCGGGAGAGTGCCGGCGCGGAAACGACTCCGACCTGAACGCTCCCTTCCTCCTCCAGCGCGATCAGCGTCGCCCAGATCGGCACTCCCCGCGCGTAGTTCTTCGTCCCGTCGATGGGATCGACGATCCACCGCCGCGAGGCTTCTCCCTCGGCCCCGTACTCCTCCCCGAGAATCGCGTCCCCGGGGCGGGCATGCGCGAGCAATCTCCGCACTTCGGTCTCGACGGCGCGATCCGCCTCGGTCACGGGAGTCAGATCGGGCTTCGTCTCGACCGCGAGCCCGGTGCGGAAGCCAGGTAGCGAGATCGCATCCGCGGCGTCCGCGAGAGCGAGGGCGAGCTCGAGGTCGGGGCTCATTGCCCGCGACCCTAGAGGGTCAGCGAGATGCGACCCGGAACTTCGGGCGGACGACGCGCACGGCTGCGGGCGTCGACCACGTCATACCCGGCGTCCCCACCTGGGCAGCGTTGAGGCCGCGCACCCGGTAGTACCAGAGACCCGGGCTGATGTTGAGCAGACTCGCTGTCGCGAGTGTCTCGCGCTTGCCCACCGTGCGCCATGGATACGTCGTTCTCGACCACTGCACTTCGTAGCTGGTCGCGCCGACGACCGGTTGCCAGGTTACGAGCGGCGTCGAGTAGACGACCGGCCGGCTTCCGGCGATCGCGAGCAGGCGACCCTTGGGAGTCAGGCCTGAGACGTACGGCGTGCGGGAGGCGGTGATTGCCGGCTTCGAAAGCTTGGCGAAGGTGGACACACGCCCTGCCTCGCACGCGTCCTGGGGCAGGTCGACGTCCACGTACTGGAAGGCGCCACTATCCGTGACGGAGATACCCACGGGTACGACGGTCCAGAAGTATCGGGTGGTCTTCGCGTCCACGTCGGGGAGATCGACTCGTACACTGCTCGACTCGTCCGTCTTGGACTCGTTCGACGTCAGCTCAGTGCCGTCCGCGCTGACCGTCTTCGCGCCTTCGTCATCTCCGCTCGCAAGCACGCCGATCGTCGCCAGATCGATCGCCTCGGTGCTGGTGGGCAGCGTGAGTGGGCCGCTCGTCCGCGGCGCGAACGCCGGGCCGCCGAAGACGGAGCCGCGGAAGACGACGTTGACGCAATCTCGGTCGGTGAACGCGTACACGCGGAAGAGAGGCCACTCCGTCCCGTTGAGGTCGTCCGCCCCTGAGAAGGTCAACGCCGGCATCAGCTGATGGGCCGCGTCGCGCCAGCCCGTGCTGACGACATCGGAGACAGCCACGCGTGGGACGAGCGGTCCGGAGGTGAGCGAGGGGTTCGTTGTCGCATACACGGGGCTCCACGGCCCGTAGGAGACGGCGGGCAACCCATTCGGGATCTCGCCGAGCACGTGGCGAACCGCACGCACGCGCCAGCGAACGGTGGAGTACCAGTTCGGGTCGTCGTGGAAGATGTAGAGCTCACGCTGGTCGGCGACGTTCGTGTGTGTCGAGAACGTCTTGCGGATGTCCGTGTACCAGACCTGGTACGAGGTCGCGCCATCGACCGGCTTCCAGCGAACCAAGCCCGGACGCGCAGCCATCGGGACCGGCAGCTCTTCCCAGCGCATGTTGAAGCCGAATGGCTTGCTCCATGCCGACGGGCCGCGGCCGGTGACGGCGCGGACGTGCGCGTAGAGCGCGTACGGCTTGCCCGTGAACCACGGGAGGGTCAGGCTGATCGACGCTGCCGGGATGTTGAGCTTGTTCCCTCCACAGATTCGGCCGGCGTTCGTTCCGCTCGACACGTTCGACCACACGACCGTTCCGTCCTGGAACGAGCGGCTCGTCGCGAGCTGGAGCTCGTAGCACATCGCGCCGCGTACCGGATTCCACGCGAAGGCGGGGGTACGGGGGAACGTGTGCGAGGCCGATTCGTTCGGGCGGAGGAGGAAGCCGTGGACGTTCTTCGGCGCGCTCCCGACTGCGGCGCTGCCACCGGCTGCCGCTGCCGCGGCGAACGCGGTCGCAAAAAGGGCAAGGATGGTGATCAGGCGGGCCGCGCGCATCGCCTTCATATGTCGGCAGGCAACTCGGCACGGCCCTCCCTCCGATGGGGGATGCCCGCCCGTGCAGACCCGGTTGCTACCTGTTGTTGCTAGTCGAGCTGGAGGTACAGGATCGCGACCACGAACGTGCCTGCGAAGAGGAGCCAGAAGAGACCGAACAGGGCCCAGCCGAAGCGAAGGTTCCTGCGCTCGAGGTCGTTGTTGCTCAGAGGGTCCGTGCTCATGTGAGAAGCGGGTCGATCGCGGCCGCGGCGAACAGCAGCGCGAGATAGGCGAGAGAGTAGTGGAACAGGATCAGGGCCCGCGCGCGTGTCAGATCTCGGCGTAGCAGCACGGCGAGGCCGACGAAGATCGCCCCGAGCACTGCCGCCGCAGCTGTGTAAAAGGGGCCGAGCCACGGTCCGACGAGGAGCGTGAACGCGACGAGGGCGACCGAGTAGACGACGATCTGGCGCGCGGTCTCGCGGTCGCCCCGTACGACCGGCAGCATCGGGATCCCGGCGGCTGCGTAGGCGCGCTTGATCATCAGCGCCAGAGCCCAGAAGTGCGGAGGCGTCCACAGGAAGACGATGAGGAAGAGCCAGAGCGCGGGAAGCGCCAGGCTTCCGGTCGCGGCGGCGTAGCCGACGAGCGGCGGCACCGCTCCCGCCGCGCCGCCGATGACGATGTTCTGCGGCGTCGAGCGTTTGAGCCAGCGTGTGTAGACGAGGACGTAGAACGCGTTTCCGACCAGGGCGAGCACCGCGGTGAGCAGGTTCACCGTGGATGAGAGCACGACGAACGACAGTGCCGACAATGCGAGCCCGAACTCGAGTGCCTGGCCGGGGGAGACGCGGCCGGATGCGACAGGGCGCTGCTCGGTTCTGCTGCCCATGAGCGCATCGATGTCCCGGTCGAGCAGATGGTTCAGCGCCGACGCGCCTCCGCATGCGAACGCGAGGCCGGTCATCGCGAGGGCGAAGAGGCGAAGCGATGGCACGCCCTGCGCTCCGACGAACATGCCGGCCGCCCCGGTGACGAGGAGGAGGGACATGATGCGCGGCTTCGTCAGCGTCAGGTAGTCGCGCGCCGAGGCAAACGGCGCCGGGGCACCTCTCCACGCGGCAGCGGTGGTGAGCAGTGAGGCGCCAAGCGCGGCCCCAGCGCCGCCGACGTGGAGCGCGACTGCCCAGGAGGCGCTTCCGCTCCAGGCCACCACGCCGCCGAGCGCGATCGCGAGCAGGAAGAGCGCAAGTGTTACACCCGCACGAGCGAGGAGCCAGGAGTACGCGAAGCGCGCTGCGAGGACGTTCACGATGAGCGCCGGCAGTACCAGGCCGGCCAGGCCCCAGTGCGCCGCGCCAAGCTCGAGGACGGCACTCGCGACGACGACCCCCGTGCCGAACGTCCCCGCGAGCGCAGACAGGCGAAGCAGCGGTCCGGGAATCTCAGGTGAGCTATCGAAAGCCATCGCCTTCACGCAATCTTCGCCGGAGATCGTAGAGCGGTCGGGCGCTCGTCACATACGGCACCCGGT
>JACCVK010000130.1 GCA_013698195.1 Actinomycetota bacterium
AGCAAGAGCGCGGCACGCTCGAGGGGCTGGCGAACGCGGAGGCGATAACGAACGAGGAGCTCGTCGAGCTTCCGTGCGACATCTTCGCGCCCTGTGCGCTCGAGCAAGTCGTGACCGAGGAGAACGCGGACCGCGTGCAGGCGAGCATCGTGTGCGAGGGCGCGAACGGTCCGGTGACGCCGGCGGCTGACGCGATCCTGGAAGACCGGGGCGTCCTGGTGCTGCCCGACGTCCTCGCGAACGCGGGAGGCGTGGTCGTCTCGTACTTCGAATGGGTGCAGGGCCTCCAGGAGTACTTCTGGCGCGAGGACGAGGTCAACGCAAAGCTCCACGACATCGTCGCTCGTTCGTTCGAGGAGACCTGGCAGACCCGTGAGCGGATCGGGACGAGCATGCGCATGGCGGCCTACGGGCTTGCGGTGCAGCGCGTCGCCGAGGCCACGACGACTCGTGGCCTCTACCCCTAGCCTCGACCCTCCTTGTAGGTGACGCGCGTCGTCGTCTACAGCGCCGGGGACTGCGGCCTCTGCAAGCCGGCACTCGAGGTCGTTCGCGCCGCGCAGGCCGAGCTCGGGTTCGAGCTCGACGTGGTCGACATCGGCGGTGACGCGAAGCTCGAGCTTCGCTATCGCGCGTATCTGCCGGTGGTCGAGATCGACGGTAAGCGCGCCTTCACGTACTTTGTCGAGCCGGATGCACTGCGGGAGCGACTCCGCGCAGCGGTTCCTTCGACGTGGAAGGAGGGGCGGCAGGCAGAATCGTGACGATTTGTCACAAGCTGGAACGAGAGGGGGGGTCTTGGCAGAGCGGTTGACAGTGGGTGTTGCGGCCCGCCTGAGCAGATACCTCCAGGTGCTCACTCAGGCGCGAAAGATGGGAAAGGACCGGATTTCCTCGCAGGAGATCGCGGAGTACACGAACATCAACGCGACCCAGATCCGGCGGGATCTCTCGGCGTTCGGGCGGTTCGGGAAGCGCGGGGTCGGCTATCGGACGGATGCGCTGCTCGAGGAGATCCGGAAGATCCTGCGCACGCAGGGCCAACACAACATCGCGCTCGTCGGTGCCGGCCGGCTCGGCGGGGCAATCGCCAGCTCGCCGATCTTCGCCGAGCACGGGATCACGATCGCGGCCATCTTCGAGAACGATCCGGAGAAGGTCGGCCAGCGAGTCGGAAATCTATACGTCAGCTCGATGGACGACCTCGGCGAGATTTCCCGTGAGCGGAACATCATCGTGGGCGTCATCGCAGTTCCGGCGGACAGTGCGCAGAACGCCGTGGACTCGCTCATCGACGCGGGTGTGAAGATCGTCTTTAACTACTCGGAGGCGCTCCTCGATACGCCTGGGGACGTACAGGTGCACACGTCGAACCCGGCGGTCGAGCTGCTCTACGCGCTCTATTTCCACCTCGCCTGACGAGCCGGCGCCGAGCGCCCGTCGCGCTCGGAAGCGCGAGGATGCGGCTATGCGGATCCTCATCTGGCACGGCTATCTGCTCGGAGGAACGGGCTCCAACGTCTACACCCGACAGCTCGCCCGCGAGTGGAGTCTCCAGGGTCACGACGTCACGGTCTTCTGCCAGGACTCGCACCCAGAACGCTCCGACGTCGGCAGCGCGCGGGTCGAGCGGCCCGACGCCGGATCGCTCCTGCCCGTCTTCGTCCTCGACGAGTACGAGGGCTACGAGCCGAGGCTTCTCCAGGACTGCGCACGCGACGATCTCGACAGCTGGGTGGAGGCGAACGCCGCGGCCGTGCGCGAGCACCTCCCCGCTGACCTCCTGTACTGCAACCACGTTCTGCTCGGAGGCGCCGTCGGTCGAGCGACGGATGCGCCGTACGTCGTCAAAGCCCATGGTTCGGAGCTCGAGTACTCGATGCGTGGAAACCGAGAGCTCGAGCAGTGGGGGCTCGAGGTGCTCAACCGCGCGCACGCGGTCGTCGTCGGGTCGACGCACATCGAGGCGGTTCTGCGCGAGGTTTGCGGGTACGAGGGCGAGGTCCACGAGATCCCGCCGGGGGTGGACGTCGACGCGTGGCTGCCGCAACCGCCGGACGTGGCACTCGCCGAGCTGATCGCGGAGGCACGGAAGGATCCGGCAAACCCGGGCAACGCGAACGCGCGACTTCCCGACGAGGGAAATGCCGCGCGGCTGGCGGCGTTTCTGGCGGGAGGCAAGCCGACGGTCGTCTACTTCGGGAAGCTGCTCTACAACAAGGGCGTTCACCTGCTGCTCGAGGCACTCGCCGGAATCGACGCGCGCGCAGTCGTCGTCGGCTTCGGCGACTACCGGAACGAGCTCGAGCGGATCGCCGATCCGGACAAGACGCTGTTCACCGGTCCACTCGAGCATCGTCATCTCCGGCACCTGCTCGCGTTGGCGGATGCGTGCGTCGTCCCGTCGATCTTCCCGGAGGCGTTCGGGATGGTCGCGGCCGAGGC
>JACCVK010000222.1 GCA_013698195.1 Actinomycetota bacterium
GGTTGAACGTCACGTTCAGGTTCGATTCCGCAAGCCCGGTCGTGTAGCTGTCGAAGAGCACGAGGGCGGCGAGCGCGGCGGAGCCGATCGCATAGCCCTTCGTGACCGCCTTCGTCGTGTTGCCGACGGCATCCAGCGGATCGGTGACCCCGCGCACCGACTCCGGCAGATCGGCCATCTCCGCGATCCCGCCCGCGTTGTCGGTCACCGGGCCGTACGCGTCGAGGGCGACGATGAGGCCGGTCATCGAGAGCTGCGCCATGACGGCGACGCCGATGCCGTAGAGCGCCTCGCCCGCCGTGTAGTACGCGCCGACGATGCCGACCGCGATCACGAGCACCGGGAGCGCGGTCGCCTGCATCCCTACTGCGAGCCCTTCGATGATGTTCGTGGCGTGGCCCGTCTGCGAGGAGCGAGCAATCTGCTTCACCGGGTTCCAGCGCGTGCCCGTATAGAACTCGGTGATCGCGACGAGCAAGAACGTGACGCCGAGCCCGATCAGCGCCGAGCCGTACAGGTTCCAGAAGCTGAAGTCCCCCCCGTCGTAGACCATCGTGACTGGGATGAAGCCGATAGCCGAGAGGACCGTGGCCACGAGCACGCTCCGGTAGAGGGCGTTGATGATCGCGTTCGGCCCGCTCCCGACCCGGGTGAAGAACGTCCCGATGATGGACGCGACGATCGAGATGCCGCCAAGCGCAAGCGGGTAGAGCCAGAGCTGTTCGGTCTCGAGGCCGATACCCAGCAGCATGACCGCGACCGCGGTGACGGCGTAGGTCTCGAAGAGGTCTGCGGCCATGCCCGCGCAGTCGCCGACGTTGTCGCCGACGTTGTCCGCGATCACGGCGGGGTTGCGCGGATCGTCCTCGGGAATTCCCGCCTCGATCTTCCCCACGAGATCTGCGCCGACGTCGGCAGCCTTGGTGAAGATGCCGCCGCCAAGCCGGGCGAAGACGGAGATGAGCGAGCCTCCGAACGCGAGCCCGATGAGGTCGTCGACCGCAGATTCCGGCGTGTTCCCGATCCAGTCCGTGAGCACCCAGTAGTAGCCCGCGACGCCGAGCAGACCGAGCCCGACGACGAGGAGCCCCGTAACCGAGCCTGCCCGGAAAGCGACGCGGAATGCGGGCTGGAGCCCTTCGCGCGCTGCCTCGGCGGTGCGCACGTTCGAGCGCACTGCGACGTTCATCCCGATGAAGCCCGCGGCCGCCGAGAAGAGCGCGCCGACGAGGAAGCCGAACGCCGTCCCCCAGCCGAGCTCGTTGTAGAACCCGAGCAAGAAGAACGGAACGACGGCGACGACCGCGATCGTCGTGTACTGCTTCCGCAGGTACGCGGCGGCGCCCTCCTGGATCGCGCGTGCGATCTCCTGCATCCGCTCGTTTCCGGCCGGCTGCTTGAGGAGCCACCAGGTCAGGTACAGCCCGTAAAAGACCGCCACGGCTGCGCACGCGAGCGCGAACCCGACGGCGTGGTCAACGAAGAAGTCCATGGTCCTCCGGTCGTCCGCGCGTCACAAACCAAGCGCCGAGTCGCCTCGGCGCGGCGGATTATGTATCACAAGCTCGAGTCCGTGAGGCTTGCGACCGTCAGCGCGATTCGGACGTGTCCGTACCCGAGACCGCCTTCGCGTACGCGAGCTGGAGGTTCAACCGCGCCTGCTCGAGGTCGCGGATCAGCTTCTCGTCCACCCCGCCCTCCTTCAGCACCGGCTCGAGCGCCCGTAGCGCCTCGATCGCCAGCCGAGCCTGCGACAGGTCGAGCGCTTCTGCGGACACGCGACGGAACCCGAGCGACGCGGTTGCGGAAAGGGCGTTCAAGAGGATGTCGGCGACGCCGACCCGGTCCAAGGCGTCGCGCAGCTCTTCCTCGGTCGGGAGCTCGGCCGAGCCTCGAGACTCGCTCTCAGCCACCGATCCGCTCCGTCGCCTGCACCTGCTCGGCGTAGATCTCCTCGAGCGCGGCGCCGTCCTCCAGGCGCTCGAGCTGGCGCTCGGTGGCGTTCTGCTCGGGGACCGCGAGATACGGCGCCGCGCCGATCTCCTCGGCGACCGGAAAGACCCAGCCGATGAGCTCCTCGAGCCGCTGCCGCGCGGGGATCGGCTCGCCGCGGTCGAAGTCGAGCAGCTCGCCGGGAAGGCCGTACCGAATCGCCCGCCAGAAGTTCTCCTCGATCAGTCGGTGCGGAAGCGGCTCGATCGGCTCGCCCTGGTCATAGGCGCGGGCGACTCGCGCGACGAGCGAGGCAGCGAAGGCGGCGAGCGCTTGCGCTTCGCCCAGATCGGGCTGCCCGTCCGCAATGCGAATCTCCACGGTCGGGAAGGCCAGATGCGGGCGGACGCTCCACCAGATCTGCGTGTGCTCCGTGATCGAGCCCGTCTCGTAGAGGAAGCGCACGAAGCGCTCGTACTCCGCCCACGAGGCAAACGCGTCGGGCACGCCGCAGCGCGGAAAGAACCGCGTGAAGATCTGCGTCCGCACCGTATGCAGGCCCGAGTTGACCCCCTCGACAAAGGGCGAGCTCGCCGAGAGCGCGAGGATCTCCGGGAGAAAGTTCCGCATCGCGCTCATCACCGCGAGCGCGCGATCCGCACCGCGGATGGCGACGTGCACGTGTAGGCCGAACGTGTTGTTGCGCCATACGACGTAGCGCAAGAGCTCGTCGTTCCGCCGGTAGTGCGGCGTGTCGATGATGCGCTGCTTCTTCCAGTCCGCCCACGGATGCGTACCCGTCGCGCCGAGGAGGATGCCCATCGGCTCGACGAGGGATTGGAGCTGCGAGCGTCGCTCGGCCATTACGGCAGGGACGTCCGCGAACGTCTCCTGCCTGCCCGTGCGGATCTCCACCTCCGATGCGATGAGCTCGCCGACGAGATGCTCGGCGAGCGCGGTGTCCGCCGCTGCCGCCTGCACCTCCTCGAAGCGATTCGTGAGGTCGAGCGACTCGGGGTCGAGAAGCGCGAACTCCTCCTCGACGGCGATCGTGAAGTCGGTCGCGTTCTCGAACTCCTCGCGCGCGCGCGCGATCTGCTCTGCCGGAGAGAGCCTCTGCTCGTCGCCCATCGGGGCACTAACTTAGATGAAGTGTTGTCAGCGCCTCAGAGCGAGTAACCGCTCGGCGACGCCACTCCAGCTC
>JACCVK010000238.1 GCA_013698195.1 Actinomycetota bacterium
CGCCTGAGACGTGGAGCACGGCGCGGCTCGTCACGAGAAGAGTCACGCGAGGCGCCCGTGCGATGAGCTCCGCGAGGCTCGGCGCGGCGTCGCGCACGTGCTCTGCGTTATCGAGGAGCAGGAGGACCTCCTGCGCGGCGATCGCGTGGGCGATTAGCTGGACCGCATCTTTGACGGGGTCGAGGGCGACCTCGAGTACCTGTGCGATCGTGGGAACGACGAGCGCCGGATCACGCAACGGCGCGAGCTCGACGAGCGCCACCCCGTTCGCGTAGGAGCCCGCAACCTGCCGTGCGACTTCGAGCGCGAGTCGCGTCTTGCCGCTCCCGCCGGCTCCCGTCAGGACGACGAGCCGCGCGTCCTGGCGTTCCAGGAGTGTGCGGAGCTCTTCGACCTCGCGCTCGCGGCCGACGAGCGGGTTCGGTGGAATCGGGAGCGACGCGGCCCGCACGAGCGGCGACACCGGCTCGAGCGCGGGGTCCTGCTGGAGGACCCGGCGCTGCAGGTCGCGGAGTCCCGAGCCCGGCTCGAGCCCGAGTTGGTCGTCGAGGCGTGCGCGGAAGGCGGCGTAGTGCTCGAGCGCGTCGGCTTGACGCCCGCCGCGGTAGAGGGCAAGCATGGCGAGCTCGTGAGCACGCTCACGCTGCGGGTTCTCCGCTGCATGCGCGAGCGTTTCCCCGAGCACTTCCGAATGCCGGCCGAGCTCGAGCTGGGCATCGAGGTGCTCCTCGACCGCGACCAGGCGAAGCTCCTCGAGCCGCTCGCTCTCGACGCGTGCGAACTCCTCGTACGCGAGCTCCCCGTATGCCCGCCCGCGCCAGAGCGCCAGCGCTCGGTCGGCGAGCGAGAGAGCGAGTGCGGCGTTGCCTGCCTCGCGCGCGGCGATCGCCTCTCCGAGGAGGCGCTCGAAGCGCGCGGCATCGAGCGCATCGGCCGCGAGCGCCGCTGCGTACGCGCCCTGTCGCGTCTCGATCTCGATCCCGGGCGGCAGCGCCTTCCGGAGCTGCGAGACGTAGACCTGCACCAGCTTCCGAGCCGAGCTGGGAGCCGCGTCGTCCCACACCGCCTCGACGAGCTCGTCGACACCGCGTGCCCGGCCGTCGGCGACGAGCAGAGCTCCGAAAAGTCGCGCGTGCTTGCCGGCAAGCGGGACCGGGCCATCGTTGCCGACGACCTGTACCGGGCCGAGAACGCGGACCTCCACCGCAGCCATCGCGCCCCATTCTCGTCGGCGGCGCGGCGTCTGAGAAGACGGCCGCTATACCGAGACTAAGGCGGCGCGAGCGAGCATCGTGGCGATGACGCCGTCACAACAGAAGGGCGACAGCGGAGAGAAGGGGGATCGAGGCGACTCGGGCGCCTCGGCAACGCGCCTCTTGGCGGTCGTAAATCCGAAGGGCACGACTGCTCGAGGGTCCGGCGTGGCGCGCACGAGCCGGAGGACCACCGGCGAGTACGTCTTGCAGTTCGACCGCGAGCTGAGCCAATGCGTGTGGCTCGTGTCGAGCATGGACGTGCCCGTCGCCGTATGGCTCGAGACCCAGTCCGTGACGAGCCCGCGATCGCTGGATGTCACAGCCCATGCGACCAGCACCAATACATGGACCAGAGCAGATGCTCGGTTTCACTTGGCGGTGATCTGTTGACGCAGCGTCGGTACGAGGACGACCGGGCGTACGTCATCGTCGAGGACGTCGCGGCGAGCTGGGCGCAGTACGAGCAGTTCGCCGCAGCGCTTCCCGAAGCTACACCCGAGGGCCTGATTGTCCACGCAGCAGGCCCGACGGACGAGGGCTTCCGGATCATCGAGGTCTGGGAGAGCCAGGAAGCGTGGCGCCGCCTCACCGCGAGCGTCGATCGCGTCAGCGACGACCGCCTGTTCGCCGCCACTCGTTACGTCCGCGACCTCCGACCGACGCGCCTCGTCCTCGGTCGCGGCTGCAGTTCAACCGCGTCACACACCACGAAAGAGGAGGAGTAATGCCCAACCGTGTAATTGTCATCCTCGTCCTTGTCCTCGTCGCTGCACTCGCCGGCGGTGCGCTTGCGGCGTCGCCGAAAAAGGGCGGCGTCTACGAGGGCGCACTATTCGAAACGAGCGTCGGCGCCCTGCAGAAGAAAGTGCGCCTGGTCGTTGCGAAGTCGGGCACGAGTGCACGCGTCATCTGGTGGTGCGGAACCGGTCGCGCGCCAAGCACGATGCGCTTCCCGATCGCCGCCGACGGGACCTTCAAGGCGTCGAACAACGCCGGCACGCTCACCGTCTGGGCGATCAAGGGTCGGTTCGTGTCGCCGAGCAAGGCGCGGGTCGCCCTCCAGCTCAAGGCGATCTGCGACGGAAGAGGCGGAACCGTCAACCTCGCGCTCCAGCCTTAACGGGCCTCGCGGGCCGATGCAGCGGGGCCGCACATCGAGCGGCCCCGCAGAGGTCGACTTCAGGCGACGGCCGCGGGCGTCGCAGCCTCAGTGCGCTCGAAGACAAGCGCGCCGTCCCGGACATCAACGCGCACCGTGTCTCCGTCGGCGAAGTGGCCCTCGAGCAGCTCGAGCGCCAGGTGGTTCTCGAGCAGGCGCTGGATCGCGCGCTTGAGCGGGCGAGCGCCGTAGGCTGGATCCCAGCCCTCCTCCGCGAGCAGCTCCTTCGCCGCGTCCGTGACCTCGAGCGCGAGCTTGCGCTCGGCGAGCCGTTCGCGGAGCCGTCCGAGCTGGAGCTCGACGATCTCCGCAAGCTGCTCGCGCGAGAGCGCCTGGAACAGGACGACCTCGTCGATCCGGTTCAGGAACTCGGGCCGGAACCGGTCTCTGAGCTCCTCGGGTGAGCGGATGTTCGAGGTCATGATCACGACCGTGTTCCGGAAGTCGACCGTGCGGCCCTGGCCATCGGTGAGACGCCCGTCGTCGAGAAGCTGTAGGAGGATGTCAAAGACCTCCGCGTGCGCCTTCTCGATCTCGTCGAGGAGGAGTACGGCGTAGGGCCGGCGGCGTACGGCCTCCGTGAGCTGCCCGCCCTCCTCATAGCCGACGTAGCCCGGCGGCGCACCGACGAGGCGGGCGACCGTGTGCCGCTCCTGGTATTCCGACATGTCCAATCTGACCATCGCTCGCTCGTCGTCGAACATGAACTCGGCGAGCGCGCGGGCAAGCTCGGTCTTGCCGACCCCGGTCGGGCCGAGGAAGACGAACGAGCCGATCGGGCGATTCGGGTCCTGGAGCCCCGAGCGTGCGCGCCTGAGCGCGTTGGACACGGCCTCGACGGCCTCGTCCTGGCCGACGACGCGCTGGTGCAGACGCTCTTCCATGTGGATGAGCTTCTCGACCTCGCCCTCGAGGAGGCGCGAGACCGGGATTCCCGTCCACGCCGCGACGACGGCGGCTATGTCGTCCTCGTCCACCTCCTCCTTCACCATCGCCGACTCGCTTGGCTCCTCGCGCTCGGCGAGCTCTTGCTCGAGGCCGGGCAGAAGTCCGTAGCGGATCTCGGCGACGCGGGCGAGGTTCCCCTGCCGCTCCTGGCGCTCGGCCTCCATACGGAGCTCGTCGATCTGCCGCTTGATCTCGGCGACGCGCTGGAGCCCCTCCTTCTCTCTGAGCCAGCGGGCCGAGAGCTCGTCTCGGGCAGAGCGGGCGTCCGCCAGCTGCGCTTCCAGCGGCTCTCTTACGGCCGAGCCCTCTTTCGCCATCGCCGCCAGCTCGATCTCGAGCTGCCGCACACGGCGCTCGGCCTCGTCGAGCTCGACGGGCGAGGAGTCGATCTCCATCCGTAGCCGCGATGCCGACTCGTCGACGAGGTCGATCGCCTTGTCCGGGAGGAAGCGGTCGCTGACGTAGCGATCGGAGAGCACACCCGCCGCGACGAGCGCGGAGTCGCGGATCTCGACGCCGTGGTGCGCCTCGTAGCGCTCCTTGAGCCCGCGCAGGATGGCGATCGTGTCCGCGACAGACGGCTCGCCTACGAAGACCGGCTGAAAGCGGCGTTCGAGCGCCGCGTCCTTTTCGATGTGCTTGCGGTACTCGTCGAGCGTCGTGGCGCCAACCGCGCGGAGCTCGCCGCGCGCGAGCATCGGCTTCAGCATGTTGGCGGCGTCGACCGCTCCCTCCGCGGCACCAGCGCCCACGATCGTGTGCAGCTCGTCGATGAAGAGGACGATGTCGCCGGCGGCGTTCTGGATCTCTGCGAGCACGGCCTTCAGCCGCTCCTCGAACTCCCCGCGGTACTTCGCACCGGCGAGCAGCGCGCCGACGTCGAGTGCCCACACGCGCTTGCCCTTCAGGCCCTCGGGCACGTCGCCCGCGACGATGCGCTGAGCGAGTCCCTCGACGATCGCGGTCTTCCCCACTCCCGACTCGCCGATCAGCACGGGGTTGTTCTTCGTCCGGCGCGAAAGCACCTGGATCACGCGGCGGATCTCCTCGTCGCGCCCGATGACTGGATCGAGCTTCCCGCTCTCTGCGAGCGAGGTCAGGTCGCGGCCGTACTTCTCGAGCGCCTGATACGTGCCCTCGGGATCCTGCGACGTGACGTTCTGCCCGCCCCGTACGTCCTGCAGCGCGTCGAGCAGCGACTCGCGCGGCACGACGTCGAGCGCGAGCAGCAGATGCTCGACGGAGGCGTAGTCGTCGCCGAGATCGCGCATCTCCTCAGAGGCGCGGTCGAGGGTACGGCGGAATGCAGCGGAAGCCTGCGGCTGCGCGGCGCCGCCCGAGATCGTGGGCTGGTTCCGCAGGCGCGCCTCGGCCTCGGCGCGCAGCTCAGCAGTTCCGTAGCCACTTCTGTCGACCAGCGTTCGGGGCAATTCCTGATCGAGCAGAGCAAGGGTGAGGTGATCGGGCGTGAGCTCGGGGTTGCCCGTGCGGCGCGCGAGCTCCTGCGCCGCCGCGACAGCCTCTTGAGACTTCAGCGTCAGCTTCTGGAAATCCATCAGGCGCCGGTCCCTTCCCGGTGCGGCAGTCGGTTCATGCTCTGCTCCTCCGGCTGACCCTCGCCGGCGCCTGAGCGGGCTTGTAGACCACGAGCTCCCGCCGGTAGGAGCGATGGACCTCGGCGATCTCGGCCCGCAGCTCGCGCTCGATGCGCTCCATTCGCGCGCGCGTCCGGTTGAGTTCGTCCTGCATGCGCAGGACCTGCTCGACGCCCGCATGGTTGAGGCCGAGATTGGTCGTCAGGCGCTGGATGAGCCTTAGCCGCTCCAGATCTCTCTCGGAGTAGAGACGCGTGCCGCCGGGCGTTCGCCTGGGGTGTACCAGGCCCTTCGCCTCGTACAGCCGCAGGGTTTGCGGATGCATGCCGACCAGCTCGGCCGCCACGGAGATCATGTAGCGGGGTCGCTCAGGCATGGTCCGGCACTCCCCCGGCGGCTAGCCAAAGCCCATTCCAACCGGTCATGGCGCAAACACCCGCTCCCTGGGATTCTCGTGCGACACGCTCTGATAGCTCTCCAGCGCTTCTTTCTCGACCTTGCTGAGCTTCTTCGGGATGGAGACCTTCACGCGCGCGAGCAGGTCGCCGCGTCCGTTGTATTTTATTTTCTTCGCTCCGCGGACG
>JACCVK010000246.1 GCA_013698195.1 Actinomycetota bacterium
GCCCCGGATCGCGCGAGCGAGCGGTCCGTCGGGGAACGATGCATACGGCTCCGCGACGCCGACGAGCGCGACTCGAGCCGCGTCGTGTGCGTCGCCATCGCCGTTCGGATCGACCGCGGCCTCGAGCCCCGCGAGCACTTGATCGGTACGGGAGTACACGGCGTATTCGCCCTCGGCGTCGGGCTGCCATCCCGCGACCCTGATCGGAAGAAGCGACGCGCCCGGTGCGATGCCGCGCAGTCCACCTGGTCCCCCGGACCCGGCGACCACTCCGGCGAGCTCGGTCCCGTGCCGCTCCGGCCGCCGCGGGATCGTCGGATGCGGTTGCGCGATCGCACCACTGCCGGGCGCGATGACGTCGATGCCCTGCCTCAGGCTCTCACGGAGGAACGGATGGGACTGATCGACGCCCGTGTCGAGCAACGCGACGACGACTCCGCTCCCGTCGAGCCCCGGAACTCCGAGCCCGGGCACCGAAGTGGGAACCGCCACCGGAAGTAAGGGGGTGACATCGGTGGCCGCCGGGTATGCGACACGAACCGGATAGACGCCGACGACCTCGCGATCGCGCTCGAGAAGCTCGAGCGACGTCGGGTCGAGCCGCGCCGACACCGCGTTCAGTACGCGAACGTAGCGGTACTCGGCGGCGATCTGGGCGCCGCTCGCGGACACGCGCCGCAGAAACTGCTCCTGAGCACCCTTCGCCGCAGCCGTCCAGCGGCGCATCTGTACCTCGGTCGCCGCGCCGCCGGCAGCCCGCACGCGAGATGCGAGCGACGGCCCGCGGAGGAGGACGACGTAGCGCTGCGCCGTGGAAACATCGGCACGGACTCCGAGGACGCCCTGCCAGCCGGCTTCGTCGATCGCGGGAATCTGGGCCGGCGCGGCGCCTGTTCCCAGCACCGACACCGTCAGGACGAGCCCGACCGCGGCGGCGAGCGCGCTACGTGACCGAGGCATAGGCGTCTATCCCGAGGTAGCCAGGTGCCGGAAGTCGCTCGACGTAACGGGCGGCCGACGCGATCATCGCTGCATTGTCCGTGCACAGCTCGAGTGGCGCGAACCGCGCCTCGGGGAGCTCCGCTCTGAGCGTCGCGTTCGCCGCGACTCCGCCGACCACGGCGATCTTCTCCAGCCCGGTTTGCTTCGAGGCCGCGCGTGCGCGCCCGACGAGCGCGCTCACGATCGCGGTCTGGTACGACGCCGCGAGATCAGCCTTGCGCCGCCCGACTTCTTCTTCTCCGAGGTCGCGCAGTGTGTAGAGGAGCGCCGTCTTGAGACCCGAGAACGAGAAGTCGAGACCGCTCAGCCGGGCGACGGGAAAGCGAAACGCGTCGGGATCGCCGCCGCGCGCGAGGCGTTCGAGAGCCGCGCCGCCCGGATACCCGAGCCCCAGCAGTCGGGCGCCCTTGTCGAATGCCTCTCCCGCCGCGTCGTCGAGCGTCGTCCCGAGGCGCTCTGAGCGACTGCGCGCGCGAACTGCCAGCAAGAGCGTGTGTCCGCCGCTCGCGAGGAGGCAGAGGAAGGGCGGCTCGACAGGGTCCGGCTCGAGGTAGAGCGAGGCAACGTGGCCTTGCAGGTGGTCGACGGGCACGAGCGGAAGCCCACGTGACCATGCGATCGCCTTGGCGACCGAGAGCCCGACGAGGAGCGCGCCGACGAGTCCGGGGCCCTGAGTCACCGCGACGGCGTCGATGTCGTCGAGCGAGGTCTCGGCTTCCGAGAGCGACTCTCGCACGACGGGCACGACGAGCTCCAGGTGATGTCGCGAGGCGACCTCCGGCACGACGCCCCCGTACTTCGCATGCAAGCTCGCCTGCGACGAGATGACCGACGAGAGCACCGTCCCCTCGTTGCTCACGATCGCCGCTGCAGTCTCGTCACAGGACGTCTCGATCCCGAGGATCACGACGCTTTCTCTGACGGCGTTGCCTCCCGCCACATGATCACGGCGTCCTCTCGGTTCGAGCGCGGGGAAACCCATGGTTCCCCCGCGAGCCCCCTCCTTTGCCATGTCGCGCGGCTCAAGTGTGGCGGGGCTCCCGCCGGGCGGAGCCCGGCTCCGCCGTCGTATCCCCGGGGCTTTCGCCTGCTGAAGCCCGTCCGGTCGAGTCTCTCGGTCACGAGGCCTTCTCCGAGGGCGTCGCTTCGCGCCACATGATCACGGCGTCCTCGCGGTTGTCCGTGTAGTAGCCGCGCCTGATGTCGCGCGCTTCGAAGCCGAGCCGCTCATACAGGCGAATGGCCTTGACGTTCGACACGCGGACCTCGAGCGTGAAGCCCCTCCGTTGATCGGGCGCCGTCACCTCGAAGAGACGCTCGAGCAGGGCTTGCCCGACTCCGCGGCGCCGAAAGGCCGGTGCGACCGCGATGTTCATCACGTGCCAGGCGTCGACGTAGCGCGAGGCGATCGCGAAACCGACGAGATCGTCCTTGTCGAGATACGCGCCGACTGCGAGCGCGCCGGGCTTTCGGAGCTCGGCGGAGAACATCGAGCGCGACCACGGTGCGGGATACGACTGGCGCTCGATCACCTCGAGCGCATCCAGGTCGCGCGACCCGAGGGAACGCAGCTCGATCTTCATGCTCGCAACTCCACGTCGGGCAGTCGCACGTAGATCGGACCGACGTCCTCGGGCACTCCGAAGCCAGCGGCCAGCGCCGCGTGGAAGCGGGCGCGTGGCAGGTGCAGCTCGTCGTCGTCCGGCGGGATGACAGCGCCGAGGCTCTCGAGCGTGTCGCGATAGCGCACTGCACCGCTGCCGACGCAAACGGTTCCCGGCTCCACCTGGACAGCATCCGGGGCGAGGG
>JACCVK010000261.1 GCA_013698195.1 Actinomycetota bacterium
TTTCCGGCGACCCAGAGATCTTCGAGGCTCACAACATCGTCAAGCGCTAGAGGCAGCGAGTTTCGCCAATTGATTCGCCAAACGCTTTCTAGCCCCGCCGGTACGAAGTTCGGTACGAAAGAGGGCGCCTCGCGGGGCGCCCTCGTCTTATCTAGCCGCTTTGCAGGTACTTCCTGACTCCCCGGGTTGGACTCGAACCAACAACCCTCCGGTTAACAGCCGGATGCTCTGCCAATTGAGCTACCGGGGAAGGGAGCTGCGGGATTGTACCGGCGGGTCGGCGCGGCCAAACGTCCCGTTGAGCCTGCGTCGATCGAGGAAGGACGGCGGTTCTCGGCCGCGAACGGCGCCCCCATGCGACGATCTGCGGCCGCAGCTATTGCGCTGTCCGTCTTTGGGTGCGGATTCGCCGCGGACGACGCCGCGAGTGCGAACCCACGGATCGCGGCCGTGCAAATTGCCCTGCGCGCGCACGGGTTCGACCCCGGCGCTGTTGACGGCCGTTCCGGTCCCCTGACGCGAGGGGCGCTCTCGGCGTTCCAGCGGAAGCGCGGGCTCGAGCCGGACGGCCGCATCGATCGTCGCACGCGGCGGGCGTTTGGGACGCGTGGACGACCGCTGCTCGGCCAGCGCGAGCTTTCGAGGGGATCCGTCGGCTGGGATGTGGCGGTGCTCGAGTTCAGGCTCCGCCGCTACGGGCTGCGGCTGGGAGCCGTGGACGGACGCTTCGGCTCGCAGACCGCCGCAGCGTTGAGGCGGTTCCAGCGTCGACGCGCCCTCGAGCCGGACGGGATCGCGGGAGTCAACACCTACCGGGCGCTCGCGCAGCGCACTCCGATTCAAGAGCACACGGTGCGGGCCGGAGAGAGCTTCTACTCGATCGCCGAGCACTACACCGTGAGCCCGTGGCAGCTCGCGCGCAGGAACGGGCTTTCGCTGATGCGCGTGATCCATCCAGGCCAGACGCTCGTCCTTCCAGCGGGGGCGAGGGTGAGGAGCCCGCAAGCCCTTGCCCCTGCACCGTCTCGAGTTGTCGTTCGTGCAGCCCTCGATCGCTGGGCGCGCGTGTACGGCGTCGACCCCGAGCTCGTCCGAGCGCTCGCCTGGATGGAGTCGGGTTTCCAGCACGACGTGGTCTCGAGCGTGGGCGCACTCGGCGTCATGCAGCTCTTGCCCGAGTCTTGGGAGTTCGTGGACACCGTGCTCCTCGGCTTCCCGACGCCGCGAACGTACGACGGCAACATCCGAGCTGGAGTACGTCTACTCCGCTGGCTGCTCGACGAGTTCCATGGCGACGTGCGCCTTGCGCTTGCGGGCTGGTTTCAAGGTGCGCGTGCCGTGCGCGAGCGGGGACTCTTCGACGAGACGAAGGTCTTCGTCCGGGTCGTGCGCATGCTTCACGGCACGGTCTAATCGCCGTCGCCGAGCGCGATCGCGGCCGCGTGGAGGAAATCAAGACCGCGGCCGCGCTCGACAGCGGCACGGAACTAGCGACAGGGCTGCGAGCCCCTCGCGTATGAGGGTGCCGGTTGGAAGATGCCGGCGGAGTGCCGCGTCCATCCGGCGGCGCAGCGCTAGCGGCCGCCCCGTATCAGCTCGTTCAGCGGATGCGCTCGGGAGTCGAGCACGTTCTCCGCCTGCTCGGCACCGGTGACCGGGAGCTTGCCTCGATCGAGCAGCCCGACCTGCACGAGGAGTGACGCCTGGTCCCAGTAGATGTGCTCGTGCGCGACCTTGCCGTCGACGAACCCGACGACCACGCAGAATGCGAGCCGCACGGGCCGTCCGCTAGGCGCGACGCCGGGCAGGAGCTGGGGCATCTCGATGTCGTGCGTGAACGAGAGGACGAGTTCGTCCACGACCTGGTTCTCGCCGACCGTCCGCGAGACCGGCGTGATCTGGATGTCCTTCGGCCACTTCCCGATGAAGTGGTCTCCGTAGAACTGGCGAACGCCGTCGAAGCCGACACCGCCCGTCATCACCGGCACGTGGTTGACGTACGGGTTCTCGGTCATCGTCGCCATCGTCGCGTCGAGGTCCATGTCCACGAACTCCGCCGCCACGTGGTCATCGAAGACCTTGGCGATGCCCTGACGCTCGCTTCGGTCTGTCGCCATCCGCCCGGAACTTACCGGAGCCGCTGTCGCTTGACAGGCCACGCAACGGCCGGATTGAATCTCGCTCATGCTCTTGAGCGAGGTGGCGTACGCGCGGCCCGCGTCCGTCGACGAAGCAATCGCGCTCCTCGCCGGGAATGACGGTGCACGTGCTTTGGCCGGTGGGCAGACGTTGATCAACGTGATGAAGGCGCGAGTCGCGTCTCCCGAGGTCCTCGTCGACCTCGCCGATCTCGCGGAGCTACGCGAGATCGGGTTCTCGTCCGCTGGGCTGCTCGAGATCGGCGCCATGGTGACGTACGCGCAGCTCGTGTCCTCGTCCGAGGTCGACGTTGCGCGCCCGATCCTCGCCCGCGTCGCCGCGACGATCGGCGACGTACAGGTGCGGAACCGCGGGACCGTCGGCGGGAACGTGTGCGTCGCGGATCCGACCAACCACCTGCCGCCGCTGCTGACGGTTCTCGACGCGACGTTCACCGTGCGCGGCGAGGGCGGCGAGCGCTCGGTCGGCGCGGAAGACTTCTTCAAGGGCGTGTACTTGACCGAGGTGGGCGAAGGCGAGCTGCTCACGAAGGTCTCGGTGCCTCCGTCGAAGGGTGCGGGCGACGGCTTTGCCGGCGTCACGATCGGGAAGCACGGAACGTACATCGTCAACGCGACGGCGACCGTCTCCGAGGACGGCGTACGGATCGCGCTCGGCTGTGTAGGAGCCGTGCCCGTGCGCGCGACGGCGATGGAAGAGGCGTTGTCGGGCGGCGATCTAGGCGAGGACGCGGTGCGGGCGGCTGCCGAAGGGCTGGGAGCGTCGCTCGATCCGCCCGGTGACGTCCACGGCTCGGCCGATTATCGGCGGCGACTCGCAGAGGTCTCCGCCGTGCGCGCGGTGCTCCAGGCGGCGAGCGGAACAGGCGGACAGTAATGGCGAGCGAACCTCGAGCGAGTCGGGCGATCGAAGTCGAGATCAACGGCGAGCGCTACGAACGGGAAGTCCCGGCACGCCGTCTGCTCGTGCACTTCCTGCGCGACGATCTCGACCTCACCGGGACGCACATCGGCTGCGACACCGGTAACTGCGGGGCGTGCACGGTGCTGCTCGACGGCGATCCGGTGAAGAGCTGCATGCTTCTCGCGGTGCAGGCCGACGGCGCGTCTTTGCGGACGATCGAGGGTCTTGCGCCCAACGGCGAGCTGACTCCGCTGCAACGGTCGTTCAACGAGCACCACGCGCTCCAGTGCGGTTACTGCACGCCGGGGATGCTGATGAGCGCGACCGCGCTTCTGGAACGCACTTCCTCACCGAGCGAGGAGGACGTGCGCTACGCCCTCCAGGGGAACATCTGCCGCTGCACCGGGTACGTGAACATCGTCGAGGCCGTCGTCGCGGTGGGCGAAGGAACGAGCGGAGGTTGAGCGTGAGCACGAGCGCTTGTAACGATCAGTTACAAGGATCGACCGCTGTCCAGACGGGCGAAGGCACGAGCGGAGATCGAGCGTGAGCACCAGCGCTTGTAACGATCAGTTACAAGGCTCGACCGCCGTCGAGACAGGCGCGCCGGAGGTGCTTGAGAAAGGCTACGTGGGCCAGAGCATCCCGCGGCGCGAGGATCGGCGGCTCGTCCAGGGTCAGGGCACGTTCTTCGACGACATCCGGCGGCACGGGATGGGCTACGTCCACTTCGTGCGCTCGCCCTACGCACACGCGCGCATCGTCTCGATCGACGTGGCGAAGGCGCTCGAGGTCGAGGGCGTCTACGGGACGATCACGGGCGACGAGGTCGCGATTCACACGGATCCGTTCTTCGAGATGTCGGTCGAGCCCGGTGGTTTGATCACGGATTACGCACTAGCGGTCGGCCGCGTCCGGCACATGGGCGAGCCGGTCGCCGCCGTGTGCGCGGCAACCAGGGAGCTGGCGCGCGACGCCTCCGAGCTCATCGAGGTCTCGTACGACCCGCTCCCGGTGCTGGTCGACGCGGAAGAGTCGCTTCGAAACGAGGTCGTGCTGCACGACGATGCCGGCTCGAATGTGGTGTGGTCAGGCGTCTTCGAGTGGGGGGACGTCGACACCGCGCTTGCGGAAGCGGACCATGTCTTGAAGATCGACCGCCTGCATTTCCACCGCTTCTCGTCCACACCGCTCGAGTGTGCAGGCGCGCTCGTCGAGTACGACAAGGGCACGGAGGAGTGGACGCTCTACTGCAACCCCCAAATGCCTGGCGTGGGGGCGATCTGGATGGCGCCGGCGCTTCGGACCGGAATCGACAAGCTCCGCTTCGTCACCAACGACATCGGCGGCGGCTTCGGCAACAAGATCTGCCTGCATCCGCAGTACGTCGTCCTCTGTTTGCTCTCGCGCAAGCTCGGCCGGCCGGTCCAGTGGACCGAGTGGCGCACCGACCAGCACACGGCGAACGCGCACGGCAACGAGCGCTGGTTCCACGATATCGAGGTCGCGGTCAAGTCGGACGGGACGATGCTCGGCTT
>JACCVK010000284.1 GCA_013698195.1 Actinomycetota bacterium
GCGGGCCGGTCGGCCTCTTCACGATCGCGATTCTGCGGGCGTTCGGAGCGGGCCGCCTCCTCGCCTCGGATCACGTGCCGTTCAGGCTCGAGCTAGCGAAGCAGCTCGGCGCCGAGGACGTCGTCAACGTCGACGAGACCGAGGACGTGCCTGCGTGGTTCGCGGAGCAGAACGACGGGGTCGGCATGGGCATCGTCTTCGAGATGTCGGGCGCGCTCAGAGCCATCCACGACGCGTTCCAGATCGTCCGGCACGGTGGAAACGTCGTTCTCTTCGGGATCCCTGCGCAGCCGGCCACGATCGACATCGCGGAGTCGCTCATCTTCAAGAACCTCACGGTGAGCGCTGTAAACGGACGTGAGATCTGGGAGACGTGGTACACGACGCGCTGGCTGCTCGAGCACGGCGTTGTCGACTTGCGCCCGCTGATCACGGCCGAGCTTCCGCTCGAGCGCTTCGACGAGGCGTTCGACCTCCTCGAGACCGGGAATGCCTGCAAGATCGTGCTGCGACCCAACGGCGCTTCTACCGTGAACGCTCTACCGTGAACAGGGGGCTCAAGGAGTCGATCGGCGACGAGCTCGACGGCTTACGTGAGGCGCGAACGTACAAGCGCTTCAACGTTCTCACCTCCACGCAGGGGCCTGTTGTCGAGATGGAAGGTCGCGGCGAGGTCGTAGTCCTCTCCTCTAACAACTACCTCGGTCTCGCGGAGCATCCGGAAGTCGTGCGGGCGGGGATCGACGGGCTCGAGCGCTACGGGGCCGGCACCGCATCGGTCCGCTTCATCTGCGGCACCTTCGAACCGCACCTCGAGCTCGAGCGCAAGCTCGCCGAGCTCTCGGGGACGGAAGCAGCTCTCTCGTACGTCTCCTGCTGGAACGCGAACGAGGCGGTCATTCCGACACTCACCGATCCCACGACGGTGATCCTCACCGACGAGCTGAACCACGCGAGCATCATCGACGCGGTTCGCCTCTCACGGCCTGCCCAGAAGGTCATCTATCCGCACTCCGACATGACCGCGCTCCGCGACGCGCTTGTGGCGGCGCCGCGCGACGCACGCAAGTTGATCGTCACCGACGGCGTGTTCTCGATGGAAGGGGATCTCGCGAAGCTGCCCGAGATCGCCGAGCTCGCGCGCGAGCACGAGGCGGTCGTGATCGTGGACGACTCGCACGGTGTCGGCGTGCTCGGAGAGACCGGGCGGGGGGTGATCGAGCACTTCGGACTCCTGGGAGAGATCGACGTCCTCACCGGGACGCTCGGGAAGGCTCTCGGGGGCGCGGCCGGCGGCTACGTCGCCGCGTCGGAGGAGGTCTGCGACCTCCTCGCTCAGCGCTCGAGACCGCAGCTCTTCTCGAACGCGCTACCGCCGACTGTCGCGTGCAGCGCACTCCGAGCGATCGAGCTCATGCTCGAACAACCCGAGCTGCTCGCTCGTCTGCGCGAGAACACGGCGACCTTTCGGACAATGCTCGTCGAGGCCGGATACCAGCCGCTCGACGGCGAGGCGGCGATCATCCCGATCATCGTCGGCGAGACGGCCAAGGCGATGGCGCTCTCGGAGCGCCTGCTCGACGAGGGCGTCTTTGTGACGGGCTTCGGCTACCCGGTCGTCCCCGAGGGCACCGCGCGAATCCGCGTGCAGATGTCGGCTGCGCTCGAGCTGGAGCACCTGGAGCGCGCGATCGAAGCATTCAAGCGCGTGCACGCCGTCTGACCCCGGGGGCTCGAAGGGCAACTAGGTTGGGTGTTCGGTCTCGTCGGCAGGCTTCGTCATCGGACACACCCTCCTACGAAGGAGTCCCGAATGAGGCTTTCGGCTAGTGCGCGGCTCGGGGTCGCTACGCACGCACGATCGTCTAGCGCTTCGTAAAGACGTAGTCGTTCGACTTCGCCATCACGTGGCAGGACGCACAGAGCTGTCCCTGAGCGAGCACGGTGTAGCGGGCGGTTGCACTAGAGCGCTCGTACTCGATATAGCGCCAGCGTCCGTTCACCTTGCGCATGACGGCGAACTGACCGACGTACTTCGTCCGGGGCGTGACGATCGTTTTCACGACCACGGTGCCGTTCGGGTACTTCTTCCCGGCCTTCCGCTTGCTCGCGTAGACGTTCTTGACACCGTTGTGAGCGCCGAGCCGGTCGGTCAAGATCGGCTTGTCGTTCACCTTTGGCCACTTCTGGTAGCCGTTCGTGTACGAGGGAAGCCCGTTCGCAGAAGTCTCCGCGGCGGCCACGACGACGACGGTGGCGGAGAGCACTGCGACGAGCGCGACTGCGAGAAGTCTCGTGCGCATGCCGGAATTATGCCGCGTGCGCACCGCTCCATGTCAAGCTCGCCGCCTGCGGTGGACACGGGCTCGTCACCGACCACTGTTGGCTCAGACCGGTAAAAGGCACTCGTGAGCCACGAGCACCAGCACGAGATGCGGTCGTCGACCGGACGCGCGCTTACCGCCGCGCTGGCGCTGACCGCCGCGTACACGGTCGTCGAGGTCGTGGGCGGACTTGCGACGGGGAGCCTCGCCCTGCTCGCGGACGCGGTGCACATGCTCTCCGACAATGTCGCGCTCGCGCTGGCGCTCCTCGCTCTGTGGCTCGCCCGCCGCCCTGCGACTCCCGAGCGGACGTACGGATACAAGCGCGCCGAGGTGCTGGCGGCGCTCGCAAACGGCGTGGCGCTCGTCGCGCTCGCGATCTGGATCTTCTACGAGGCCGTCCGGCGGCTCGACGACCCACCCGACGTGCGCGGCGGCTGGGTCTTCGCGATCGCACTCGTCGGGGTCGGGGTCAACGTCGCCGCCGGGATCATCCTCCAGCGCGCGAGGAGCGGGAATCTCAACGTGGAGGCGGCTTTTCGCCACGTCCTCGCCGACCTTGCCGGATCGCTCGGGGTGGCGGTGGCCGCCATCGTCATCGTTCTGACCGGCTGGCTCGAGGCGGATCCGCTCGTCAGCCTGGGGATCGGCGTGCTCGTGCTTGTGAGCTCTTGGTCGATCCTTCGCGACTCGACGGCAATCCTGCTCGAGGCGGCTCCGAGGGGGATCGACACCCGTGCGCTCGGTCAAGCGCTGTCGTCCCACCCGGGTGTGGTCGAGGTGCACGACTTGCATGTCTGGACGATCACCTCTGGCTTTCCGGCGCTCTCGGCACACGTGCTCGTCGGGCGCGGCGAGGACTGCCACGGGACGCGCCGCGCGCTCGAGCGCTCGCTCGCGCGCCAGTTCGGCATCGAGCACACGACGCTTCAAGTCGATCATGTCGGCGAGCAGGGTGGGTTCGTCGAGCTCGGCCGCTTCGAGAATGGAACGAGTAGCCCGCGGTAGCTCTTGACATTGTTCGCCACGGTGAGTGCAGGCGAGGTCCAACTTAGACCGCTAGCCAGGTCCGAGCTCGCGCGTATCGGCGAGATCGACCGCACCGAGAAAATCGAGGCTCTGTACGTGCAGCGCGGCACCGAACTCGAGAGGCGGGCCGGCGACTGGAGCGCTCCGTCATGGGATCCGGTTGGAGACGGCCAGCACTCGGTCGCTGCTCAACAGGCGGCTCTCGAGCGGCAAGTGGCGGCGGGGGCGAGCGCGCTGGGGGCGTTCGCAGGCAAACGGTTGATTGGGATCGGCCTGGTCATGCCTCTCGTGCGGCCCGGTGTCTCGCAGCTCACGTACCTGTACGTCAGCCATGGTTACCGGGCGTCGGGCATCGGCAGCCGGCTATCCGACGAGCTGGAACGCATCGCTCGCACCGCGGGCGACACGGAGATGGTCCTTTCCGCGACTCCGTCCGAGAACACGGTGGGCTTCTATCGACGGCGTGGCTTCGAGCCCATGGCCGAGCCGCTGCCCGAGCTCCTCGAGCTAGAGCCCGAGGACGTGCACATGCACAAGAAGCTGTGACCTCGGGTTAGAGAACCAACTCTGCGCGCACGGTGCCCGCGCGCTCGTGGCGCGCGACGACGCGGACCGT
>JACCVK010000303.1 GCA_013698195.1 Actinomycetota bacterium
AGGCCTGGACACCCGAGGCGCGGCGCGTGTTCGGCGAGCTCGGTCTCGACCCGGGGGAACCGGCACGTCGCCGACAGTTACTGGAATCGAACGCGTTTCGAGAGCTGCTCGAGCCGGACGTCCTCCCGCGTGCCGCGTGAAAGACCACTCCCGCCTTTCGGCGCCGGGAGGCGGCTAGCCGAGACCGGGGCGCGCAGGCACGAGCGCATCCCGCATGGCGACGGCCAGCCGCCGCGCACGCCGTTGCCTGAGCCAGTGTCTGAAAGTACGCATGGATCAGCTGCCTTCGCTGTGCTCACGAGCCCTCCTGCGCCGGGGAAGGTGTTCGAGAGGCCGCTCAGTACACTGATTGCATGAGCGTCCTCGACGCGAAACGACGGCATGCAGACCTCATCGAGGAGCTCATCGCCGAGGTCGAGACGTACAACTCCGACGTCGACAAGGACCTCCTCCGCCGTGCGTTCGACACCGCGGAACGCGCTCACGAAGGTCAGACGCGGCGTTCGGGCGAGGAGTTCATCCACCACCCCTTCGGCGTCGCGCGGATCTGTGCCGAGCTCCACCTCGACGAGCAGACCATCGCCGCCGCGCTTCTGCACGACGTCGTCGAGGACACCGGCTCCGAGGTCGACGAGATCCGCGCGGAGTTCGGACCGGAGATCGCTCAGCTCGTCGAGGGCGTCACCAAGCTCACCCGGATCACGTTCCAGAGTCGCGAGCAAGCCGAGGCCGAGAACTACCGGAAGATGATCGTCGCGATGGCGCAGGACGTCCGGGTCATCCTCATCAAGCTCGCCGACCGCCTGCACAACATGCGGACGATCGAGTACCTCGGCAAGCAGAAGCAGGCGCAGAAGGCGCGCGAAACACTCGAGGTGTATGCACCGCTTGCGCACCGGCTCGGCATCCACGCGCTCAAGTGGGAGCTCGAGGATCTTTCGTTCCGAACCCTGCATCCGCGGAAATACGCGGAGATCAAGGCGATGGTCGCGGATCAGCGCGCCGATCGCGACGCGCAGGCGGACAAAGGAGCCGAGATCCTCGGGGAAGAGCTGCGTAAGGCGGACGTGCCGGCAGACATCACCGGGCGCGCGAAGCACCTCTATTCGATCTACGACAAGATGGCGAAGCGCGGCCGGGAGTTCAACGAGATCCACGACCTCACCGCGATGCGCGTCATCTGCGAGCGCTCCGGCGACGAGGGCACACGCGACTGCTACGCGGCACTCGGCCTCGTCCATTCGCTCTGGAAACCGATGCCGGGCAGGTTCAAGGACTTCATCGCGATGCCGAAGCTGAACCGCTACCGGTCGCTGCACACGACGGTGATCGGACCCGAAGGCAGACCGCTCGAGATCCAGGTGCGCACGCGCGACATGCACGAGGAAGCGGAGTACGGCGTCGCAGCACACTGGCTGTACAAGCGCGGTCGCGGTGCAAAGGCCGACGACGAGTGGCTCGTGTGGGTGAAGTCGCTGATGGACTCGCAGGAGGACGAGCAGGACCCGAGCGAGTACATGCGCGCCCTGCGCACGGACCTCTTCGCGGACGAGGTCTACGTGTTCACGCCGAAGGGCGAGGTGAAGGTGCTCCCGACCGGCGCGACCCCCATCGACTTCGCCTATGCGGTGCACACGGACGTCGGCCACCGAACGGTCGGCGCGAAGGTGAACAGCCGGATCGTCCCGCTCCACTACCACTTGAAGAACGGCGACTTCGTCGAGATCCTCACCTCGAAGTCGGGCCGAGGCCCGTCGCGGGACTGGCTCTCGCTTGCGACCTCCTCACGCGCGAGGAACAAGATCCGGCAGTGGTTCCAGCGGGAGACCCGCGGCGAGACGGAGGCGAAGGGACGCGACCTCCTCGATCAGGCGCTCAAGGCCCAGAACTTGCCGTATCGCAAGCTCCAGGGTTCGAGTGTCCTCGCGCAGGTGATCCGCGAGACCGGGTTCAAGAAGGCCGAGGACTTCTACGTCGCGCTAGGCGCCGGAAAGCTCCAGTCGGGGCAGATCGTGAACAAGGTGCTTCAGCGACTGAAGACAGACGGCGTCGCGGAGGAGCCGGCGATCAGGACGAAGCCGTCGCGGGCAAAGAGCGCTGTCTCGAGCGGAAAGCTGGGCATCAACGTCGTCGGCGTCGAGGACGTGCTCGTACGCCTCGCGAAATGCTGCACACCCGTTCCCGGCGATCCGATCGTGGGGTACATCTCGCTCGGACGCGGAATCACCGTTCATCGTGACGACTGCCCCAACGTCCGGGCGCTCCAGCGAAATCCCGAGCGCTTCACGGCTGTGGAGTGGGAGGGAGGCGCGTCAGCGGGCTTCCTCGTGCAGATCTCGGTCGATGCCTGGGATCGCGCGCGCCTGCTCGAGGACGTGGCGCGGACGTTCGCGGAGCACGGCGCGAACATCGTCTCGTACGGCGGCGTCGTGCAGGACGGAATGGCCCGAAACTGGTACACGGCCGAGGTGGGCGAGGTGAAGGACCTGCGCTCGCTGCTCGGTGCGTTGCGAAACCTGGACGCGGTCTTCGACGCGTACCGCGTCACGCCGAGCTAACCCCGATCGTCCGCAGCAGCGGGCTCCGAGCCGGTCTCGGTTCAGCCTGCCTCGCGAGTCAGTGCTTGAGGGGCCATGCAGCGAGATCGCGCAGGGACGCGAGGTCCTCGTCTCGAGCGGCATGCTCGGCGAGGTCCGGGTTCAGCTCGAGGGCACGAGCCAGATGCGCGAGCGCGTCTTCCGTTCGCCCGACCAGGGCTTCGGCGCAGGCAAGGTTGTAGAGCGTGCCTGGGTGGTCCGGACGTCGCACGAGCGCCTCCTCGAGCTCCGCCACGTACGCGTCGTAATCCCCGGCAGCTCGATGACGCTCGGCCGCGAAGAAGTCCTCCCACGGCGACGGCTCGTAAGCCGCGTCGCGCGGGCCGCCCACGGCGAGGACGGTGGTGTCGGGCTCCTCGGCGCGCGCGTGACGTTTCAGCGCGGGGTCGCGAACGAAGACGATCGTCCCGGCCGGCGCGTCGAGCGTCTCCCCGTCGATGCTGAACGTCGCGCGGCCTGCAAGTACGACGTACACCTCCTCGTGCCCGAGAGCTTGCTCCGTGTGCTCCTCCACGACGTCGTCGCCCGCGTTCGGCGCGACGTACGCGTTCATCCCGAACGCTCCGATGTCGAGCGTGCGACGCACGGGACGCCAGAGAAGCGTTCCATCGACGACGGCGATCGGGTCGATCTCGTCGATCCGGATGCTCTGCCAGCCTTCGGCCATCACTCGACTCTAGTCCACGACGTAACGCACACAGTCAGACCGAAGGCCGCTCGAGGCGGCCTTCGGAAAGCTCGTTGCCGTGCGTCGTGGCTTCTACATCTGAGTCCTTTCCTCTCGAGCGCGCTGGTCGCGCTCACTGGAGTCAATGAAACCGGGGCGTCCTAAGCTCGGGCTGAAGCGAGAGAAAGAAGGCTCTAAGAAGGACGCGTGCCGAGCGTGACCGTGACCGACCTGCGTTCTCCGTCGCGCAGCACCGTCAGCCTGACCTTTTCGCCGGGCCGTTTCGCGTCGATCGCGCTTTGCAGCTCTCCCGAGGTCGTTACCCGATCGCCGTCGATTGCAACGATGACGTCTCCGCCGCTCGGCACCTCTGCTCCGTCCATCGTCGTCGTGCCAGTCGCGGCGCGCAGCGCGGCGTCCTCGGCAGGCGTTCCACTCCGGACCTCGGTCACCGCGAGCCCGTCCTCGACGGCGACCATCGTGATTCCGAGATACGCGTGCGCGACCGTGCCCGAGTCGAGGAGCTGCGCCACGATCGAGCGAACGGTGTTCGAGGGGATCGCGAAGCCGATGCCGTCGTTGCCGCCGGAGTCGCTCTCGATCTGCGCATTGACACCGACCACGCGGCCTCGCGCGTCGAGCAACGGCCCACCGGAGTTCCCGTGGTTGATCGCTGCATCGGTCTGAATCGAGTCCGTGATGGTGAAGTTGTTGGGCGCCGTCATCTGTCGATGGAGCGCGCTGACAACACCGGTGGTCAGGGTGCCCTCGAGGCCGAACGGGCTGCCGATCGCGGCGACCGTGTCGCCGATCTGGAGCGCGCTCGAGCTCCCGAGCGCGAGAGGGAGGAGAAGCGATGCAGGCGCGTCGATGTCGAGCACGGCGAGATCCGTGGAGGGGTCCGTACCAAGGATCTCGGCTCGACGGGTCGTGCCGTTCCAGAACCGAATCGATACAGACGACGCTCCGTCGACCACGTGCTGGTTCGTGACGATGGTTCCGTTGCTCGAGTACACGAAGCCCGAGCCCTGGGCCTGCTGCTCCTGTCCACCGAACTGAGTGGACCCGGCGCCGGTTGCCGTGATCTCGACGACGCTCTTATACGCCCTGGCGTACACATTCGCGAAGGTCTCGGTGGCGGCGGCCGGCTCCGAGCTCTCAACAGTGACGTCCCGAGTCTCGGGCGACGCGTCCTCGTCGAGGACAGCGAATGTCCCCGCGCCGGCAACTGCGCCCAGGACCGTGGCCGCCGCGAGTGCCGCGACGATCGAAATGACTCGGGGGGTGCCACCAGACATGACCCCATGGGAGCCGCCGCAGGTAAGGAGTGCCTGAGCTAGAGCTAAGAACTCGCTAAGACACACGGTGAAAGCGCCGAACGTCGCGCACAATGCCCCTCATGTGGAGGAGGCACCGATGAGCATCCTCGTCGTCGACGACGAGCCCGCCGTCCGCGAGTCCTTGCGGCGCGCGCTCGAGCTCGAGGGCTACGAGGTGGAGCTCGCGGCCGATGGCGGCGAGGCGATCACGCGTCTCGGCCACACGGAGCAACCCGAGGCGGTGATCCTCGACATTCTCATGCCGGGAGTCGACGGATTGGAGGTGTGCCGGCGTCTGCGCTCGACGGGCAACGCGATACCCGTTCTCATGCTCACGGCGCAGGCGGAGGTAGAGAACCGCGTCGCCGGACTCGACGCGGGCGCCGACGACTACCTGCCGAAGCCGTTCGCGCTCGCGGAGCTTCTCGCCCGTCTGCGCGCGCTACTACGCCGAACGGGCACCGACTCCACGGATACGTTGCGATTCTCCGATCTCGAGCTCGATGCGGGCACGCGCGAAGTTCAGCGCGCCGGTGATGCGATCGAGCTGACGCGCACCGAGTTCTCGCTCCTCGAGCTCTTCCTTCGAAACCCAAGGCAGGTCCTGACGCGTTCGATCATCTTCGAGCGCGTCTGGGGCTTCGACTTCGGCCCGACCTCGAACTCTCTTGACGTGTACATCGGTTATCTCCGGCGCAAGACGGAGGATGGCGGGAAGCGGCGCCTCATCCATACCGTTCGCGGTGTGGGCTACGCGCTGCGGGAGTCTCAATGAGCTTTCGTGCACGCATCGCGATCGCGGCCGCGGCGGCGGTCGCTCTCGCCGTCGTGCTTGCGTCCGTGGTCGTGTTCTTCATCGTGCGCGATCAGCTGCGTGGCCAGATCGACGAAGGGCTC
>JACCVK010000312.1 GCA_013698195.1 Actinomycetota bacterium
TCCTCGAGGGGGGCGATGTGGAGCTCGACGCGATCGCCGAGCTCGCCCACGAGAAACGCCGCCAGGGCCGGGTCCGGCTCGACTCCGACGAGTGGAGCAGCTCCGAGATCGAGCAGCCGGCGGGTCGCCTGGCCCGTGCCCGGCCCGATCTCGAGCACGCGGCTACCCGGGCCGAGTCCGCACCGAGCCACGAGAAGCTCGTAGACGCGCTCCGCATGACCGGGCCGCGCGCGCTCGTAGGCGGTCGGATCCTGGCCGAAGAGCGAACGGCCTTCCCGGCGGTGAAAGACCTCGCGCGCCACGGCGGCCTACCAGGGCGGCGGGTTGTGCACCCAGCGGCCGCCAACCATCGTCGCCACCACCTCGACGCTCTCGAGCTCGTCTGGCGGGCACTCGACGGGATCACGTGAGAGGACGACGACGTCTGCGAGATAGCCGGGCAGGAGCTTCCCTCGCCGACGCTCGTCTCCGGAGAGCCAGGCCGGGTTCACCGTCGACGCGAGAAGTGCCTCCTCGACCGTGACGCACTGGTCGGGGTGCCACGCGTCGCGCTCGTCGATCGTTCGGCGCACGCCCGCGCGGATCCCGGCGAGTGGATCGAGCTCTTCGACGGGCGCATCGGAACCGTTCGCGACGAGCGCTCCCGAGTCCCACAACGAGCGGAACGTGTAGGCCCCGTCCGCGCGCTCGCCCCAGAAGCGCTCCGCGAGGTCGCGGTCGGAAGGGGCGTGGCTGAACTGGACGGAGCAGGCGACGCCGAGATCCGCGAACCGGCCGACGTCTTCGGGGGCGAGACACTGGGCGTGCTCGATCCGCTGCCGGAGTCCAAGTGGAGCCCACACCTCGCGCGTCGCCTCGAAAGCATCGAGTGCCTCCCGGTTGGCGCGGTCGCCAATGGCGTGAACGCCGACGGGCCAGCTGAGCTTGGCGCTTTCCTGGATGATCTCCGCAAGCTCCTCGCGGCTCGTGATCACGACCCCGGAGCCATCGAGCATCGACGCAGTCTGCGAGCCGAGCGTTCCGTCCATAAACACTTTCAGGTAGCCGATCCGGAGGAAGTCGTCGCCGATTCCCGAGTGGAGGCCAAGCGCCTGGAGCTCCGGGAGCCGCTCGTGAGGCACCGACTGCCACACACGCAGCGTGAGGCCGTCGCGCTCGGCAACGCGCTGGAAGACTCCCGGTGCCCCGAGCCAGCCGTCCTTGTCGTGGATCGCGACCACTCCGCGGGTCGCCGCGAGCTTGAGACCGTCCCTCGTCGCAGTGACCCATTCGTCCTCGGGGACGGGTGCGAAGCGGGCGCGGAATTGCCAGGCGGACTCCTCGCGGAGAACTCCGGTCGGCTCGCCGCCGCCGTCGCGCTCCACGACGCCTCCGTCGACTTGGAGGTCGCCATCCGCGCGAGCGAGAGCGGCCGAGTTGAGCCAGACGGAGTGGTAGTCCTTCGACCACAGCATTGCGGGCCGCTCGCCGGTGATCTCGTCGAGCCGTTCTTTCGTCGGCTGGGTCTCCCACTCGGCGGAGCGCCAGCCGGTGCCTCGCAGCCAGGTGCCGCTCGATTCGTGCGAGCGCACTCGGTCGAGCGCCTCCTCGAGCGACGACGCACCATCGAGCTTCACGTCTCGTTGCGAGAGCGACCAGGTCGGGAAGTGGACGTGCGAGTCGGTGAAGCCGGGAAGCACGCAGCGCCCTCCGAGATCGACTACCTCGGGGCTCGGGAGCGCGATCTCGTGCGTTCCCACTCCGCCCGCCACCCGGTCACCGGCGATCGCAAGGGCCCGAGCGAGAGGGAGAGCCGAGTCCATCGTGCGGATGACGCCGTTCTCGAGAAACATCGCGGCGACTGTACCGCCGCCGACCTTGGGCGAGCCCTATCTCGCCCTACACTTTGCGCGTGCCCTGGGAGCCGTTGACCGGCGAGCAGCTGGAGATCCGCAACCTCGTGCGCTCGCTCGCTCGCGAGCGAATCGCTCCCCGAGCTGCCGAGATCGACTCGTCGCATGAGTTTCCCTGGGACGTCGTCGAGCTCTTCCGCGAGCACGAGCTCTTCGGCCTCCTGTTCGAGGAGCAGTACGGCGGAGCGGGAACCGGCACGCTGCTGGCGCTCGTCGCGATCGAGGAGGTCTCGAAGGTGTGCGCGACGAGTGGGCTGATCCTCGCGGTGCAAGACCTCGGGTCGCTCGCGCTCAAGCTCGCGGGAACGGAGGCGCAGAAGGAACGCTTCCTGCCGAAGGTCGCTTCCGGTGAGCGGCTCACCGCGTACGCGCTGACCGAGGCGGGCTCGGGCTCGGATTCGGCGGCGATGCGGACGACGGCGCTGCGGGACGGGGACGAGTACGTGCTCGACGGGTCCAAGCGGTTCATCACAAACGCCGCGGTCGCGAGCCTCTACACGGTGTTCGCCAAGACCGATCCCGGCGAAGGCCATGCCGGGATCTCCGCCTTCGTCGTGGAGGCCGAGACCCCCGGGTTCGAGGTAGCGCGACTCGAGCCGAAGATGGGGATCGCGGGCTCTACCACCGGAGAGCTCGTGTTCGAAGGCGCCCGCATCCCCGCCGCGAACCTGCTCGGCGAGGAGGGCGACGGCTTCAAGATCGCGATGCGCGTGCTCGACCGCTCTCGTCCGGGCGTCGCCGCGCAGGGACTCGGCATCGCGCAGGGGGCGACCGACTACGCGCTCGACTACGCGCGGTCCCGGGAGACGATGGGCAAGCCGATCGCGGAGCACCAGATCATCGCGGCCAAGCTCGCGGACATGGAGACGCAGACCGAGGCCGCGCGGGGGCTTCTGTACCGATTTGGACGCATGGTCGACGAGGGTGCACCCGACGCGGAGCTGACGAAAGCCTCCGCGATGGCAAAGCTCTACTGCACGGACACGGCGATGTGGGTCACGACGGAGGCCGTTCAGATCCTCGGTGGCTACGGCTACATCAAGGAGTACCCGGTCGAACGCATGATGCGCGACGCGAAGATCACGCAGATCTACGAGGGAACGAACGAGATCCAGCGCATCGTCATCGCCCGCGAGATGTTGAAGGAGTCGCGCGCGTCCCTGCTTGCCGGCGTGACCTAGCTGGTGACGTCGCCCGGAGCGCGAGAGGGGCCTCGCCGTTCCGCCGTCTTTGCTTCGGAACCGCGCCGCACGAGTCGGCGCGGTTCCGAAATGTGCTTCTAGCGCGCTGCCGCCCTACCGCAGTGCACGAGGGCGTTCAGGCAG
>JACCVK010000344.1 GCA_013698195.1 Actinomycetota bacterium
CGTCCTCGGCCCGTCCGTGCGGGGCGCGCGCGTGCTCGACCTCTTCGCCGGCTCGGGAGCGCTCGGGCTCGAGGCGCTCTCGCGAGGCGCGTCGCGAGCCGTCTTCGTCGAGCGCGACCGCGACGCCTGCCGCGTCATCTCCCAAAACCTCGAAAAGCTCCGCCTGACGTCGGCTCTCGTCCTCTGCCGCGACGTACTTGACGTTCTGCGGGACGAACGTACCCGCGGTCGCCGCTATGACCTGATACTCGCCGACGCGCCTTACGAGGAGTGGGATCGCCACGAGCCTCGGCTCGGCGAGCTCGTTCCGGGCGTGCTCTCCCCGGACGGCCTTCTGGTCGTCGAGACGGCAGATCGCGTCGAGCCCCAGGTTCCCCTCGACCTCGTCACGACGCGCCGCTACGGTTCCGCACGGATTTCACTCTTCCGCACGACGCACGAGACATGATCAGCGCGATCTGCCCAGGCTCCTACGACCCCGTCACGAACGGACACGTCGACGTCATCCGGCGCGCGGCTGCGATCTTCGACCGAGTCGTCGTGGGAGTGGTTCAGAATCCGCAGCACAAGGCGCCGCTGTTTCCCGTCGAGGAGCGGGTCGAGTTCCTCGAGAACGCGCTCGCGTCGCTCGACAACGTCGTCGTGGACGTGTTCTCCGAGCTCGTCGTCGAGTTCGCTCGCAAGCACAGCGCACAGACGATGGTGAAGGGCCTGCGCGTGATCTCGGACTTCGAGTGGGAGTTCCAGATGAACCACCTGAACCGAGTGCTCGCCCCGGAGATCGAGACCGTCTACGTGATGTCGAGCCCGCAGTACAGCTTCGTGTCCTCGAGCGGAGTCAAGGAGATCGCGTCGTTCGGCGGCAAGGTGGACGAGCTCGTGCCCGAGGCGGTGGCGCGCCGCTTTGCCGACCTCTATCCAGACGGGCGCCCTGGTGCCCCCGTCTCACCCTCCGAGTAGACTTTCGCAGCCATGGACGTACTCGTTCTCATCGACAAGCTCGACGACCTCGTGCACAACGCGAAAGCGGTGCCGCTGACCGACCAGGTGCGCCTCGACCGCGAGGAGATCTACGAGATCCTCGACCAGATGCGCGCGACGATCCCGGAGGAGATCAAACAGGCGCGCTGGATCGTCAAAGAGCGCCAAGAGATGCTCGCCGAGGCGAAGCGGGAGTGCGATCGGATCGTCCAGGAGGCGCGCGAGCAGGCGGTTCGCGAGGCCTCACAGACGGAGATCGTGCGAATCGCGGAGCGGCAGGCCGAGGACATCGTCGACGACGCACGCCGGCAGGCGCGCGAGACGCGGCTCGAAATGGAGGACTGGGCGGACGGGATCCTCTCGACGCTCGAGGTCAATCTCGACAAGTTCCTCTTCGCGGTCAAGCGGGGGCGCGAGCGATTGCACGAGCGGTCGCAAGAAACCGTCATCGCGGGCATCGGGCCGGAGCCGATTTCTGGGCAGATGTCCGGGCCGATGTCCGGTCCGCTCGACTCCGAAGAGCTCGAGCGCATCTAGCAACCGCGCTGTCTCGAGCTAGGCGGTCCGGCGCACCGGCTGCGTTGGCACGGGCTGGGTTCGGATGGGCTGGGCTCGGACCGGCTGTTTTCGTACCGGTTGGGCGAGTGCAGCCTGCGAGAGCTCGGAGCACACCGCGATCGCGGTTTCGACAAACGCCTCCGCGGCCGCGCTGCGGTGGCGATCCCGGTGCCAGACGAGACCGATTACGCGCGGCGCCACCCGTCCGGCAAGGTCGACTATCTCGACGCTCTCGTCGCCCGCCTGCACGGTGAGGAGCGGAGCGATGCTGATCCCGACCCCCGCCCCGACGAGTCCCTGCACGGTGCCGTTGTTATCGGAACGAAACACGACATTCGGCTGTCTCCCGGAGGAGGCGAGCTGCGTCTCGACCGCGTCCATCGCGCGGCACTTGCTGAAGCCGATCAGCGGATGGAGAGCGATCTCCCTCAGCGTCGGGGTGCGCTTGGGGGCGGCAAGCGGCGATCCAACGGGAACCAACAGCACATACGGATCGCTGAAGAGCTCGACCTCGTCGAGTGGACCGTGGTTCGCAGGCAACGTCATGAAGGTCAAGTCGAGGGCGCCGCGCTCGACGAGCCCGAGGAGCTCCTCTTCGTCGGGCGACTCCTGGAGCACGACCTCGACCTGGGGGTGCTCCATCCCGAACCGGCGCAGGAGCGCCGGAATGACCTTTGCGCCGACGGACTGGAAGGTGCCCACGCGCAACCTGCCCGCGTCACCCGCCGCCAGCGCGTCCATGTCGGCCTTGGCAGCGAGAAGCCGGGCCTCGATCGCCGAAGCGTGACGGAGGAGGATGGTGCCGGCCTCGGTCAAAGAGATCGGGCGCGGACCGCCCGGGCGTTCGACGAGCCGCATGCCCACAACGCGCTCGAGCGTCGCGATCTGCTGCGAGATCGCCGACTGCGTATAGCCCAGCTGCTCGGCGGCTCGACCGAACGAGCCGGCGTCCGCGATGGCCTTGAGGGCAACAAGGTGCCGTAGGTCGAGCCCGAGCCAACGATCAGGTTCCATGATGAATCTCGAGGATACCGAGAACCGTGCTAATCGAGATCCGTCGGCTTCGGAGGGCGCTAGCCTAGGCTGGGCGCATGAGCACAGTCGACCTCCGCCGCTTCCGGCTCCGCGCCGGTGAGGTCCGCCACGAACTGCTCACGGTGGAGGTCGAGCCGTTCTCTCTCGGCGGGCAGCGCTACGAGGCGGTTCCGGATCACATCCCGGTCGTCTTGGAGGTCTCGCAGGCATCGGGCGCGATGGTCTTCGACCTGCGCTTCGAGGCGACGCTCTCCGGCCCGTGCATGCGCTGCCTCGGCCACGCTGAGGCTCGCGCCGAGGTGAAAGCAAGGGAGCTGCACGACCACGACCCGACGAGCGCCGACGAGCTTCGCTCGGAGTACGTCGCAGACGATCGGCTCGACATCGGTGCCTGGGTGCGCGACGCGATCGCACTCGCGCTTCCTGAACAGATTCTCTGCCGCCCGGAGTGTGCCGGTCTTTGCCCGGTATGCGGCAAGGACTTGAACATCGAGCCACACGAGCACGTCGACGAGGTCACCGATCCGCGCTGGGCCGCTCTCGAGCAGCTTCGCGACGAACTCTGACCTGTCGCGCGCGGAGCACGGCCTAGTCTCAACGCTGCGACCCCGTAGGCCGTCGCCGTGTTCCACGGCGCCGAGCCGTCCCCTTGGCACGGCGACGACCTACGGCGTCGAGGAGGTGGCGCCGCCGCCACAGGACGCCACCCCCTGACCCTGTCGTGCAGCGCTATGCGTTCGCGAGCCTGACCTGAACGAGCCGGTAGCCGGCGATACCGCCGAGCGCCGGATCGCTTGCCCGGTAGGCCTTCACGAAGAACTGCACGTTGAAGTTGTTCCTCGGCTGCGGGAAGAACTGGTTGGGAATGAGCTGGATGCTCACCCATCCGTCTGCCTGGGTTGCCAGACGATCGCCGCGGACGACCCTCGGCGTCGCACGCACGAACACGAGCGCCCCGCGAACCGCTCGACCGCGCTGATCTGTTACCCGGACGCGAGCGACGATCGGAGCGGTATTACTCGTCACCGGGTTCGGTGAGAACCGGACCTGGGACACGACGAGTCGGTCGCCGGCCGCCCGGAGATCCTCCGCGTTCACGGAGTTACCCGCAGGCGGGGGCGGAGGCTGCGTCTGGCCGCCCACGACCGCCGTCTCGTTCGAGAGCGCCGAACGCGACCCGTTGTCGTTGCGCGCCGTGACGCGGACGCGAAGCGTCCGGCCAGCGTCGCCCGCCACCACGAGATACTGCGTATCGCTGGCGCCGGAGATCTCACCGCAGTTGTCGCCGGTCTGGCTACAGCGGAGCCACTGGTACGCATACGTGATCGGCGCCTGGCCGGACCACGCGCCACGGTTGGCCGTGAGCCTCTGGCCGACTGTCGGCGTGCCCGAGATCGACGGCTCCGTCGTGTTTGCGGGCCGTACCGACGGAGCGGGCTGAATGACCGCGCTGGGATTCGAGGTCGCCGTATCCGAGCCGTCGGCGTTCGTCCCGATTACCTGCGACCGGAGCCGGAATCCGACATCGCCCTGTCGCGCGACGTACGTCGTATCCGCGGCGTTTTGGATCCGGAGGCAGTCCGAAGCGTCCGCAGCGCCTCGGCCTTCACACCGGAACCAGCGATAGACGTAGGCGATCGGCTGTGTGCCGGTCCACGTTCCTCGCGTCGTGCTCTGGATCTGACCCACCCGGGGCGTGCCGGTCAAGCGAGGCTCGGCCGTGTTGTTGGGTGCCACCGTCGGCGCCGCGCTCGGCGAGCCGGGCAGGAACGCGAGGAACAGCGCTCCGAGAACCGCGGCTACGAGCCCGGTTCCGAGTGCCAGCAAGCGCACGCGGCGGATGTCGTGGTCTTCGGTGATCCTCATTGTCGATGCCCTCCTTAGATGCTTTTTCGAAACAGGAGGTGGATGCCCGCTGCCGGCGTCTTTGGAACGGCGATAGCCCCGCGCTTACCAAAGGTTTACGCGAGCTTGAGCGAACCCACATACGCAAAAACCGCGCTTTCGCCGCTACCATCGGGCCGGCGCCCCGGCGCCTTCTCATGACGGACTGAGCTGCTCTCACCTCGCTCCCGCTCGCACGGCCGTGTGCCGAGCGCGCATGCACGATCCGTCAGGAGGTTCTCGTGCGAGTCCAGCTCGCAGCAGTCTCGAAGCGCTACGGCGCCCAGATCGTTCTCGACCGGGTCGATCTCACGATCGGTCCGCGGGCGCGCCTCGGCATCGTCGGGCCGAACGGGGTGGGCAAGACGACCTTGCTTCGGATTCTTGCCGGGCTCGAGGAGCCTGATGCGGGCTCGGTTGTGCGTGCACCCGCCTGGCTCACCTCCGGCTATCTCGCCCAGGAGCGGCTGAGCGAGCACGAGTCTCTGCTCGCGACGCTCGCGCGTCGCACTGGAGTCGCGGACGCCGAGCGCGAGCTCCTCGAGGCGTCGGCGGCACTGGCGAGCGACGCCAACGGCGCCGGCCACGCGGGCGATCGCTACTCGGTAGCACTCGAGCGCTTCCTCTCCCTCGGTGGCGCTGACTTCGAGGCTCGCGCCCGCACCATCTGTGCGGAGCTCGGCCTCGAGGTCGAGCTCGGCCGTTCGGCTGCGACGCTCTCGGGCGGCGAGCGTGCCCGGGCAGCTCTGGCAGCGACGCTGCTCTCGCGCTACGACCTGCTCCTGCTGGACGAGCCAACGAACGATCTGGATCTGGACGGCCTCGCTCGGCTCGAACGATTTCTCGATTCATACGCAGGCGCTCTTGTCGTCGTCTCGCACGACCGCGAGCTGCTCGATCGGACGGCGACGCGGATCGTCGACGTCGAGCCAAGCACGAGACGCGTGCGCGAGTGGGCCGGAACCTGGAGCGACTACGCCGCTGCTCGTGAGACGCAGCGCCTGGCAGCGGTCGCGCGGTATGAGCAGGCGGACACGCGCAGGCGGAGGGTCGCCTCGCTGCTCGCGAAACGTCGTGACGAGGCGCGTGGGCACGGCGACTCGCTCGGCAAGACGACGGGCGGTGCGGATCGTCGCGCCACGCAGGCGTTGCGGACGAAGGTGCGTCAGGCGGAGCGGCTGCTCGAGCGCAACGAGCTACCGGAGAAGCCGTTCGAGCCGTGGGAGCTTCGACTCACCCTCGCTGCGGGCGAGCGGCCGGGCGATCTCGTCGCCAGGCTCGACGATGCGGTCGCGGTGCGGGGCGACTTCAGGCTCGGCCCGCTGTCGCTCGACCTAGTCGCCGGCGAGCGCCTTGCGGTGACCGGGCGAAACGGCAGCGGCAAGACGACGCTCCTCGGGATGCTGGTCGGCGAGACTCCGCTGGTCGAAGGCCGGCGCAGCATCGGTCGCCGGACGCATATCGGATCGCTCGCTCAGCGCCGGGAGGCATACGCGGAATCGACGCCGTTGGTCTCCGCGTTCCGGTCGCGCACCGGCCTCGCTCTCGAGCCGGCGCGCACACTGCTCGCGAAGTTCGGGCTCGGCGCCGATCACGTGGGCCGCTCGTGCTCCTCCCTCTCGCCGGGCGAAAGAACGCGCGCTCAGCTCGCCGAGATCCAGTTCCTGCGCGTGAACCTGCTCGTGCTCGACGAGCCGACCAACCATCTCGACATCGAGGCCGTCGAGCAGCTCGAGGCTGCGCTCGCCGGCTACGACGGCACGATCGTCGTCGTCTCGCACGATCGCCGCTTTCTGGAGCGCATCGCGCCTACGCGCGAGCTCGGGTTGGACAGGTTAGAAATGTGAGATTGCACACAAGCCCGAAAGGTTTAGCTTCCACCTTGCTCTGGTTTCGCCGACAAGAGGGGGAGTTCATGAGCAGAGCTAAGCCGTCAGTGCGGTCTGTACGGCCCGCGCTGGTTCTCACCGCGCTCGCGACCTTGGTGGTCACGCTGACAGCCGGGACGACACAGGCGGGGCCGAGTGCCGCGCTCGCCTCCGGACCCGTATTCACCGAGCCCGCGGCGTTCGACGTATCGCCGCCGCTGACGCAGCTTGTGAGCGCGACTGCGAGGGTGCGCGGCAAGAGCGCTCCGACAGACAGTGTCTACGACGCCGACCGCGATCTCTCGGTCGAAGCGGAGAGCAAGGCACGGCGCGCGATCAGCCGCCTCGCAGCTCCGCAGGCCGCAGCGTCTCAGGCCGCTGCGTCAGCCATTCCAGCCCCGAGCGTCAACTTCGAGGGGCTGAGCAATCAGGACAACTTCAACGTGTTCGGGTTCCGAGTGAACCCGCCGGATCCGGTGGGAGACGTCGGGCGGAACCACTACGTCGAGATGATCAACCTCGTCTTCGGCGTGTACTCGAAGACGGGCACCCTTCTCCTCGGGCCGGTGGACACCGGCACGCTCTGGACAGGGTTCCCGATCGAAGACTGCACGGATCCTTCCCGTGATCCGATCGTGGTCTACGACCAGACGGCGGATCGCTGGCTCCTGACCCAGTTCACGACACGGGGTCTCGACGACCCTACGCTGCCGTTCTACAACTGCGTGGCGATCTCGCAGACCGGTGACCCGACCGGGGCGTACTACCGCTACGCGTTCAGCACGGGGCTCAACTTCCCCGACTACCCAAAGTACGGGGTCTACGGGAACAGCTACATCATCACGGACAGGCAGTTCGGGCCGACGGTCGAGTACGGCATCGGCGTTCACGCACTCGAGCGCGCCCAGATGATCAAGGGCAACCCGAACGCCCGCTACGTCAGCTTCTTCATCGACGGGAACGACCCGAGCCTCTTGCCGCTCGTCGGCGACGGACTCCTGCCGCCGGACATGGACGGACCGGGAAATCCGCGAAGCAACATCGCACCGATCGTGGGGACGCAGGACGACGACTACGTCTACGGGGCGACGTCGGACGCGCTCAACGTTTGGGAGCTGAACGTGAAGTGGGCGCGGCGGAATCCGCAGGCGACACTCGTCTTCAAGGTGCAATTGCCGGTGAACGAGTTCGACTCGAACTTCCCCTGTGCCCCGACTGCGCGCGACTGTCTCCCGCAGCCGGGGATCGTGGACCCGGCGCAGTATCTCGACATCCTTTCCTATCGGCAGCGGCCGACGTGGCGGCTCGCCTACCGGAAGATGCAGGGGTACGAGACGCTCGTCACCAACCAGTCGGTCGAGGTCAGGCCGGGAATCGCAGGGGTTCGCTGGTACGAGATCCGGCGTACGCTCTCCGAGACGTACACGGTGCACCAGCAAGGCGACTACTCGCCCGACAACGTCCACCGCTGGATGGGCTCGATCGCGATGGACAGACGGGGTAACGCGGCGCTCGGGTACAGCGTCGTCGACGGCACCTCCGTGTATCCGGGGATCCGGTACGCGGGTCGCCTCGCGACGGATC
>JACCVK010000370.1 GCA_013698195.1 Actinomycetota bacterium
CTTCGGCAGCAGAGCAGCGACCCGCGTCGTCGTGCCGAAGGCAGTCGTAGACGCCCCAAGCCTCGTCGCGCTCGCCGACCTCGTCGTGTCGGCCGGCGGGACGATGAATCGCGAAGCCGCTGCGCTCGGCGTTCCGGTGTACACGACCTTCGCGGGGCAGGTCGGCGCGGTAGACGAGCAGCTGATCGCAGAGCAAAGGTTGCGCGTCCTGACCTCGGCGGACGCGGTCGCGCTCGAGAAGCGCGGAACGCCAAAGCAGCGAGCCGAGCGCGACCCCGCACTCTTCCTCGACCTCCTCCTCACGGCGCTCGAGGGGCACTAGCACCAATCATCTCGGTCTGGTTAAGGTCTCGGGGTCGAACGAGGGAGGGGAGAGATGAGACTACGAAAGGGCGGCGCGTGCTTGGCGCTCGCCGTAGCGGTGATCGCCGTCGGTTCTGCGGGAGCGGCGGGCGATCCGGGATTCATAACCGAGCAGGAGTCCATGCTCATGCTGGGCGACCGGGCCGACGTCGAGTTCAAACCGATCATCACCGTTGGCGAGACGCTTCCCAGCGGGTACCGCTTCGAAGCGATCCCCGACGGGATCTCGATCTACCCACGGACGAGGCAGAAGGTCGATGTTTACGTCAACCACGAAACCTCGACAGTCGCCTTCCCGTACGTCGCAGCGGGTCCGACAGTAGCCAACTCGCAGAACGACTTCGACAACTCGCAGCTAAGCCTGCTCAGCCTCAACCCGGAGACCGGGGGCGTGCTCAACGGCCAGCTCGTGATCAAGAGCAGCGAGAACTTCCAGCGGTTCTGCTCGAACTACCTCGCGACGAAAGCCGAGGGCTTCAGCCGGCCCACGCTCTTCACCAACGAGGAGTCGCCCGACTGGGTCTACCGAACCGGCACGGCCTGGACCAAGCCGATCCCGGCCGGCACTGCCGGAGCGGAACAGACCGGTCTGGTCGTAGCCCACGACGTCAAGACCGGCAAGCACAAGCCGATCTACGGCATGGGCCGGCACAACCACGAGAACGACGTCGCGATCCCGGGCTACAACGGCGTCGTGGTGCTTTCGGGAGACGACACGTTCACGACGACCCCGGCGTCGTCCCAGCTGTACTCGTACATCGCGGGCGGTCGGGATGCGCTCTGGAACGACAAGGGCACGCTCCATGCGTTCTTCGCCGACGATCCTGCGAAGAACGACTATCTCGACATCCAGGCCGGCGACGCCCCTGTGGCGGGCGAGTTCAAGGCGGTCCCGAAGATGATCGCGACCGGCAAGAAAGCGGACGGCACCGAGATCATGTCGACGGATTTCCCCGGCATGTCTCCGCCGCCGGCAGGGATCCCGGATGGCCCTCAGTGGGTGCTCGACCAGTGGGGGAACGCCGCCAACAACACCTACGGCAAGGACGTGTTCGACTTCATCCGCCTCGAGTACATCGCCTACGACAAGCGGCCGGGTATGTCCAAAGTGGTGTACATCGCAGACACTGGGCGCGGCACCGCCGGTCCGGCGAACCCGTTGACGACCTCGACCAACGGGCGCATCTGGAAGATCGAGCTCGATCCGAGCGACCCGAGGAAGGCGAAGCTCTCGATTCTGGTCCAGGGTGACGACAGTCCGGTGAAGACGCTGGGGGAGATCCATCAGCCGGACAACCTCGAGACGACTGCCAACGGCAGCCTCCTCGTCACCGAGGATCCCGGCTCGTCGCAGCAGTTCGCTCTTCCGACGGCGGATCCGAACGCCACCACCGCGCGCCTCTGGCGCGTGCCGCTAGCAGGGGGCTTGCCCGAGGTCGTGGCCAAGGTCGATCAGTCGACGGAGGGCACCCCGCCGGACGTCGGTCCACCAGGACTGAGCAACTGGGGCGCCTGGGAATCGAGCGGAATCGTCGACGCGTCAGAGGTCTTCGGACCCGGCGTGTTCCTGATCGACGTCCAAGCGCACACGCTGTGGGTCGAGAAGGATGAGGTGTCGGCCCCGGACGCCGTTGCGCCGGCAGGGCCCGACTGGACGTTCAAGCGCGAGGGAGGTCAGCTCCTGCTGATCAAGATCCCGGGCGCGTAAGGAACGCTAGACGGACTTGGAAGCGGGCGTCGCCTCGGCGGCGCCCGTGCCTTCCTCGACTTGGCCGTCTGGGGACGAGACGCTCGAGCGCCGCTCGGCGATCACGCCGTTTAGCCGCCCGACGAGCTCGAGGGTCTCGCCTTCCTCGACGAGGCGTGCGAGCTCGTCGAGCTCTGCATCGAGCCACTCGGCGTCGACGGCTGGACGCGTGACGAGCAGGATCGCTTCGTGCGACGACGGCGTCACCGTCTCGTTGTCCGACCACAGCTCCTCGTGCAGCTTCTCGCCGGGACGCGCGCCCACGAACTCGATCGCGACGTCCTTGCCGGGCTCCTTGCCCGAGAGCCGGATCATCGAGTCTGCGAGGTCGACGATTCGTACGGGATCGCCCATGTCGAGCACGTAGATCTGGC
>JACCVK010000022.1 GCA_013698195.1 Actinomycetota bacterium
CTCGAGCGCCGACTCGAGCGTGGCGCGCCCGGCCAGGAGCGAGCCGTGCAGATCGAAGGCGTGAGCCAGATCGGCATAGCCAGCGATGTCCGGCCGGACCTCGATCTCGTCGGTGTGCGAGCGAATCTCGGCGAGACAGGCGAGCCCCTCTCGTAGGCCTTCCTCGGAGCGGACGACGCCGCAGCACTCGGACATGGGATCGCGAAGTGCCCGCTGCAGCGGCCTCGGGAACTCCGAGCCTCGGCGAGCGAGCAGCTCGTCCACCTCCTCGCGGGCGACCGCCACCGCACGCCGCTCGCGCACGTGCACCTCGAGCTCGGCGGACGACCGTGCCGCCTCGGCTCCGACGATTCGGCCGAAGACGAGGCATTCGAGCAGCGAGTTGCCGCCCAGTCGGTTGGCACCGTGCACGCCCGCAGCGCACTCGCCGACCGCATACAGCCCTTCCACATCGGTGGCATGCGTCGCCGCTTCGACCAGGATGCCGCCCATCGAGTAGTGCGCGGTTGGGGCAACCTCCATGGGCGTCGTCGTGATGTCGAGCATGGCCAGGTCGACGAACTGGCGATACATGCGAGGGATGCGGTTCAGGATCCGGTCACGGTCGAGGTGCGAGACATCGAGGAGCACGCCCCCGTGCTCCGTTCCGCGACCTTCGGCGATCTCCGTGTAGTTCGCGAGCGCGACCCGATCGCGAGCCGAGAGCTCCAGTCGGGCCGGGTCGTAGCGCTCCATGAACCGCTCTCCAACTGCGTTTCGCAGGACTCCGCCCTCGCCGCGGACTGCCTCGGTCACGAGCGTTCCGGCGGACTCCTCCGGGTGGACCATTCCGGTGGGATGGAACTGGACGAGCTCCATGTCGCGAAGCCGGCAGCCGGCTTCCGCAGCGAGCCGCATCGCATCCCCCGTGTTCTCGTCACGGCGAGAGGAGGACCGGCGCCAGATTCGCGTATGACCGCCTGCGGCGAGGACGACCGCATCGGCGAGGATCAGCGACCGCGTCCCGGAGTCGAGATCGAAGCCGTAGGCGCCGAAGACCCGGCTGTCGTGCACCAGCAGCCGCGTGACGTAGAGGTCGTCGCGCATCGCAATGCCGAGCTCGGTCGCCCTGCTCACGAGTGCGCGCTGGATCTCGCGGCCCGTGTAATCGCCCGCGAAGCACGTCCGCCGGTAGCGATGGGCCCCGAAGAAGCGCTGCGTCAGGCGCCCGTCCGGCTCCGTCGCGAACCGGGCACCCCACCGCAGGAGGTCGTCGATCGCAGCAGGCGCCTCGCGGCAGAGGAGCTCGACGCTCTCGGGATCTCCGAGCCAGTACCCCTCGCGGAGAGTGTCGGCGGCGTGCTGCTCCCAACTGTCTTCGGGATCGACCGTCCCCAGGGCCGCATTGATGCCGCCGGCCGCGAGAACCGTGTGGGCGTCGTCGCGCCGGCGCTTTCCGACGCACAGAACGTCGACCCCGCGCTCGGCCAGCTCGATCGCCGCACGTAGACCGGCGGCGCCGGTGCCGACCACGAGCACGCTGACGGCGATCCGACGCTCCGCCGCGGTATCGACCGAGGCACTCATCCCTGGACGAGCTCCGTGGCGACCACGCCGGCAGCAACGGCGAGCCCCGCGAAGACGAACGCCGCGAGGAGCGCGAGTACGGCGTCGTCGGAGAAGCGCGGGCTCGGCTCGGGTCCCGCGACGGTCGAGCTCGGGCCGCGTCGCGCGAAAGCGAACTCCTCCGTATGAATCTGGCGGTCCGGCAACCCGGACGCCTGGAGCTGGGAGCGCAGGCTTTCGAGCATCGCGGGCGGACCGCAGATGAAGACATCGGCCGAGGCGAGGTCGGCGTGCTCCTCGGCGAGTCTGGCCGCCGTCAGAAAACCGTCGCGATCCCGCGGGACGAGGGTGACGCGGAAGGTCGGCCGCCGGCCTGCGATCGCGCGCAGCTCCTCGAGGAAGTGGGCTTCCTCCTCGTGCTCGACACAGTAGTAGAAGTCGACGGCGGGACCAACCTCGTCAACGAGGCTGCGCGCCATGCTGAGAAACGGCGTGACGCCGATGCCGCCGGCTATCCAGATCTGCCTGGAGCGCTCGCCGCTCCGATGCGAGAAGGAACCGTAGGGACCCTCGACCACCGCTTCCGCTTCCGACTCCGACCCGAGCAGTCTCAACGCGCGTGTGTAGTCGCCCACGGCCTTGACCGTGATTCGCAGCTGGGGGGCCCCCGGCGCGGACGTGACGGAGAACGGATGGAACTGGTTCGCGATCTCCCCGGGGCGGATTGACAGCACCTGCCGCTCGATCGACAGCTCGAACGGCTTCAGCTCTCTTTCCAGCACCGGGGAGCGAAAGTTGACGAAGACGAACTGCCCCGGAACGAAGACGAGCGGCTTGCCGATCGGCTCCATGACGATCTCGGTGACGAACTCGTCGAGGCGATTGGCTTCGACGACTCGATACCGCCTCCGCCGTACGAGGAGGCTCGAGAACAGCGAGCGATACGCGAATGCGGCCATCCCGAGCGTCGCGAGTGCGGCGAGATATACCTCGAGGGCAGACGAGGCGGCCGCCGCCGCGTCGGTCGTGAAGACGTGGTACGTCGCGGCGAGGAAGACGAGACCAAAACTCCGCTGCACATAGACGAACACCTCCTGGCCCAGGCGGACGAACAGCGTGAGCGCAATCGACATCGTCATCGCGCTGAAGGCGAGCACGCCCATGAAGACCGTCGCGCCGGCTCCCGGGCCGAGCAGCTCGAGTGCGCTGCCGGCCGAGATCGTCGCGCGACTCGCGAGGATCAGGACGACGTGTCCGAGCAGGAGCGCGAAGGCGATCTTGCCCGTCGCGCGATGAGCCGCGTACATCCGGTCGAGACCGCCGAAGAGCGTCTCGACCGGCCGCAGCCGAGCGCCGAGGACGAGGTTGAGAGCGAACGCGGAGGTGCCCGCAAGCGCGAGCAGGACGGCGACGCTCGTCAGCGCTGTAAAGCCCGATCCGAAGTTCGTGTCCCACGAGGCGATCCGCGCCCAGAGCAGGAGCGGCACGACGCAGAGCGCTGCGAGGACGATGGGGCCGCGAAGACGGTGGACCTTCGCGAGCAGTGGTTTCGACGAGCCACTCATTCGACTCCATTTACTAGACGTCGCGTCTCACAAGTAGCCTACATGAGACGCTACGTCTCGTCTACGAGCTACAGTACGTGCGATGCCGGAACCGGCTCGAGAGCGGGGGCGGCGCCGAAGCGAGCGCTCGCATGAGGCGATCGTCCACGCGACGCAGGAGCTCCTGGTCGAGCGCGGTCACCGCGAGCTGACAATCGAGGGCGTCGCGGCCCGCGCCGGGGTCGGCAAACAGACGATCTATCGGTGGTGGGGGTCGCGCGCGGAACTCGTGCTCGAGGCGTATCTCGCAGGCTCCGAAG
>JACCVK010000043.1 GCA_013698195.1 Actinomycetota bacterium
GCTGAAGGACGTTCCCGTAGCACTCGGGCGGCACGACCCTCAAGTCGAAGCGGAGACACTGATGGCCGACGACCGTCGCCTTCGTCTCTCCGCGTGCGACGACCTCGGCGACCCACTCGCCCTCGCAGAACGCCGCGATCAGCGCGGGCGCGTCTTTGGAGGTCGCGATCACGTCCAGGTCGCGCACCGTCTCACGGCGCCGCCTGACGCTTCCCGCCTCGGACACCGCGATCGCGGCCGGATGCGCCGAGAGCTCGGCTACGACTCGCTCCACCGCGGGCAGACCAACGCCCAGCAGGCCGCGATCCTCGCGGGGTGCCTTCCGTCCCGCACCTTCGGCCAGCGATTTGAGGATCTTCTCCTCGCTCTTCTGGCCGAGGCCCGAGAGACCACGAAGCCGCCCTTCCTGCGCAGCGACTTGTAGGCCGTCCAGCGTCGTGATCCCGAGCTCGCCCCAGATCCGGGCGGCGGTCTTCGGGCCGACACCGGGCAGTCGCAGGAACTCGACGACGCCTGCGGGCACCTGGCCGCGGCGCTTCGCGAGCGCCTTCATCTCGCCACCTTCCACGACCTCGAGCACCTTCTGCTCGATCGTCTTCCCGATTCCCGGAAGATCGGTCGCGCGGCCGGAGAGCGCGAGTTGAGCCACCGGACTCGGTGTCTCGCGGATACGCGTCGCAGCCCTGCGGTAGGCGATGATCTTGAACGACTCCTCCCCGAGGATCTCCGAGATGTCGGCCAAGAGGTCGAGCTGATCGGCGAGATCGGCGTTCCGAGGCAAGGTCTGCGCCATCCCGCGATGATACGACCGTGCTCCGCGCCGTCGTCTGCCTCCCGACGTACAACGAGCGCGAGAACCTCGAGCCCATGGTGCGTGCCCTCGGCGGGGTGCTCGACACGGCGCGAGACCGGGTGCTCGTCATCGACGACTCCTCGCCGGACGGGACCGGGCAGATCGCCGACCGGCTCGCCGAGGAGCTCCCGTGGGTGTCTGTCCTGCATCGCCCGGAAAAGACGGGGATCGGACCTGCGTACCTCGCCGGCTTTCGGTGGGCGCTCGCTGAAGGCGTCGAGCTCGTGCTCGAGATGGACTGCGACTTCTCCCACGACCCGGCTGACGTACCACGCCTGATCGCGGCGGCCGAGAACGCCGATCTCGTCCTGGGGTCGCGCTACGTCGCGGGCGGAGGCACGGAGAACTGGGGTCTCGTGCGCCGATTCGTGTCCCGCGCCGGCTGCCTGTACGCGCAGGTGCTCCTCGGGGTGCGGATGCGAGACCTCACTGGCGGCTTCAAGTGCTTTCGGCGCGAGACCCTCGAGGCGATCGACCTCGATGCGGTTTCCGCGCGGGGGTACGGGTTCCAGATCGAGACGACGTACCGCGTGCTGCGCGCCGGTTTGCGCGTGAAGGAGATCCCGATCCGGTTTACGGAGCGTCGCGTCGGCGACTCGAAGATGACCAGCTCGATCGTCGCCGAGGCAGCGTGGAGGGTCCCGCTGCTCCGCACCCGCGCGCTGGCAGGGCGTTTGTAGGCAGGGGAAGGGGTCAGACCCCCGCCGTGTCCGGAACCCGCGCTGGCAGACAGTTTGTAGACAGGGGTCAGACCCCTGTCTCCGGAACTAGCCCAAACGGGCGTCTCCCCAGGCGAGTCATAGCCTGCTGCGACACTGAGCGCATGGCAACGACCGTTGCGCTGTGGGAGGACCTGCTCGAGGGCGAGGAGATCGCGTACCGCGGGCTCGAGCCGTCGCGTGAGCCTCGCTTCGAGCCGTTTCCAGACGACCTTGAACCCCGTGTCGCCTCCGCACTCGTCGCTAACGGGGTCACATCGCTCTTCCGCCACCAGGCCGAGACCTGGGAGGCCGCGCGGCGAGGGGAGAACCTGGTCGTCACGACGGGCACGGCATCCGGGAAGTCGCTGGCCTTCAATTTGCCGGTCCTCGACGCGATCGCACGCGACCCAAAGACGCGCGCCCTCTACCTCTACCCGACGAAGGCGCTCGCGCAGGATCAGGCGCGCGCGCTCGGCGAGCTGCGGCTCAAGGGCCTTCGTCAGGCGATCTACGACGGCGACACGCCGGCGGAGCGACGGTGGCAGATCCGGAAGTGGTCGAATCTCATCCTCACGAACCCGGACATGCTCCACGTCGGCGTTCTTCCCCATCACGACCGCTGGGGGGACGTGTTGCACAACCTCCGCTACGTCGTGGTGGACGAGGCGCACGTGTATCGCGGCGTCTTCGGGTCGCACGTCGCGAACGTGCTTCGCCGGTTGCGGCGGCTCGCACGCGTCTACGACGCGGAGCCGCAGTTCTTGCTCGCGTCGGCGACGATCGCGAACGCAGGCGAGCTCGCCGAGTCGCTCACGGGCGCACCGGCGACCGTGGTCGAGCAGGACACGTCCGCGAGCTCCGAGCGCGAGGTCGTCATCTGGAACCCCCCGCTTCTCGATCCGGAGCTCGGCTTGCGCGCGAGCGCGCTCGGCGAGGCGGCGCGCCTGCTCTCGCAACTGACGACGCGCGGCCTGCGAACGATCTGCTTCGCCAAGAGCCGCAAAGCCGCGGAGCTCATCCATCGGTTCACGGTCGAGCGGGTGGACGCCGCGACTGCCGACCGGCTCGCGCCCTACCGCGCCGGGTACACGCCCGAGCAGCGACGGGAGATCGAGCGGCGCCTCGTCGAGGGCGAGCTGCTCGGCGTGACCGCGACCGATGCGCTCGAGCTCGGAATCGACATCGGCCTGCTCGACTGCGCGATCTC
>JACCVK010000047.1 GCA_013698195.1 Actinomycetota bacterium
GTTCGCTCCGGCGTTCGGCCAGTCGAGCATGATCGGCTGGCGCGGGGAGCTCCGAACCGAGTAGACCCTCGTGGTCAGGCAGCAGCGCATGCCGCCCGTCCACAGGTTGACGACCGCGTAAGGATCGCCGGCGCGAAGTCGCGCGAGCTGGATGCGCCGGCCGTTGTCGAACAGGTAGCAGCCACCACCGCAGGTAATCCGTCTCTGGGCGAGCTGCTGGCTTCCGCGGAACGTCGTGAGCTTGAGTTCGGTCACGCTGAACCCGCCGGCGCCGGGCGAGCCGACGACGTAGGAGAGCACCGCCCGAATAGGGCCGAGGCGAACCGACTCCTCCTTGTAGCCGGTGGCAAGTGTCACGGACGTCAGCGCGGACCCCGAGGTGGCGCGCCCCGCGACGGCGAGCATGACGAACATCGCACCGAGTGCGATCGCCACGACCCGCGTCTCTCGTGTCGTGCATCGGAGCCGCATCCGCGCGCATCAATATCGCCGCTTGCGCGTGGGGCGTCAAGCAGCACCGTGGAGTTGACCCGCTTTCGTTACACCCTGACGATGTCGCAAGCGTCTGGAAGGGAGTCGATGTGGCGAAGGGGAAGCTAGAACTCAGACTCCCCACACACCCAGTAGTAGTCGCTCGGAGGTAGTTCCTGGAGCGCTTCAATCGGCTCACGGTCGAACGGGAGATCCCCGGCCTCGATGAGTAGCTCGTCCACCCAGTCGCAAGTGCGTGAGGAAGCGCCGATCGGGACGAACGATCGCCCATCGAACTCCTCCTCAGTCTCCGTGTGTCGGTTTACACGCCTTGAAGGCGCTCGTATCCTGTGGGCGTGCTCCGAGCCTTGCCTGCGGCGGCTACGAGGTTCGCGCCGCTCTGTCTGGCCCTGGGTCTGACGATCGCGATAGCATTCGTCTCCTCGGCCGTGGGCGCCCGTCCGGGCACCAATGCGGAGAAGGAAGGCGTGCGGCTCGCCTTCAAGCGGACGCAGTGCGTCAACGGCTACGGGTCGAATGCGAAGCCCGCTAAGGGCACGGAGTCTCGCCCGTGCTGGTTCTCGCAGGTCATCCACTCGAGCCCGTACAAGGCCATGCGACGGATCCGTGTCCGCTTCGTCTCGGTCTCACAGCTCGAGCACCCACATGCAGCAGGACTCGCGGGTGCAGCATTCCTCAGCCTTGAGCTCCGGGACGTCCAATTCCATCCTGACGACTCCTTTGCCGGCGGGCGGTACAGGTTCGTCGAAGGCTCGCGTTGGCAGCCGACGTTCGCATGTGTCGAGTTCGGAATCCGCGGTTCCGTTGTGGACCAGATGGTGTGGACTCGCTCGTTGACGACAGGCTCCGGCGCCGAGGGAGACGCGTCGTTGCCCGTGTTGCGCCTCTACGGCAATCGAGTCGGCACGTGTCCCGTCGTTACCACCCCGAGGAAAGGCGTGAAGCCAGGATGGACGACACCTCTGCCTGTCTCGACCTGCAAGGTCTACGGGAAGATCGTCGAGTTCGCGGGCGACTCGCAAGAGGATGAGAGGTACTTCTCGTACACGATTACGGGCCCCGGCGCGGAGACGTTTTGCGACCGCCTGCTCACGGCCTTCGATCGAAAGATTCGAAACGAGACGATGTCCCGTGCGCCTCTGCCGGGGCAAGACCGGGCACACGAACTCTTCAGGTGTCGTGCCCTGGTAGGAGCAGACGCGATCAACGACGAGCTCGGGACGAAGCTCACAGCCGGCCGTTACACGGTCGACGCGCGGCTCGGCAACGCCTGGGTGAGCCGGGGAGCGTGGGCAGGGATCGGCGTCGACTTTGGTGTGAGCAGCGGAGACTGCGAGCAAATCGGATAGCTACCTCCGTCGCCGGAACTGGCCGGGAATGCGCGCTAACCAGGATCACCTGCCGATTGCGACACGCGGTCGCACTCACGGCCGGTGGCGGCCATGCATGTGCGCTGGTCGACCCGACGGTGGAGTGCTGGGGCTCGAACCGCAACGGGGCGGTTCCGGCAGGTTCGTGCCAGCATTGCTCGCTTGGTTCGGCAGGCGCTACCTGAGTCCCACAGCCGCGAGCACGCGGCGCCCGAGATCTCGGGCCCTTGTGAGCGAGAGCCCGTCGCGGTAGGTAAGAACCACGACCACGACGGGGCCGGATGACCCGTACACGATCGCCGTGCTGTGCCGCGCGCTCGAGATCCAGCCGTGCTTCTGAGCTGCCGGCGTTCCCTTGGGGAGCCAGGGGCGGAAGAGCCCGAGGTTGTCGCTGCGCGGCTCCGAGTCGAGGAGATAGGTAAGCGCGACCCGTGCCTCGTGCTGGCTCAGACCGGCGGCGCGACGCGCCTTGGCCTCGCCCGTCGCAGCAGAGTGGAGCGTCGCTAGGACACGGGTCATGTCGTGCGCCGTCGTCGTTCGCTGGGAGACGAGCGGGGGCTCATTCGGAGCAGCTTCCTCGCCCTCGAGGGACGTGCCGACCCGGTAGTCGCCGGGGTAGGTCGAGCGCGTCGCGCCCATCTGCCGGAGCCGGGCCTCAATGACCTGCCGTCCGCGGTCGAGGTCTCCGTTTCCGAGGAGTTCGAGCAGACGATTCGCGCCCAGGTTCGACGACCAGGCCGCGAC
>JACCVK010000053.1 GCA_013698195.1 Actinomycetota bacterium
GGGCTGCCGACCGGTCGCCAAGTCGCGAGCACGCTGCGCAACGCAATGACCGCCGGGTTGGTCGAGAAAGACGGCGCTGGCCAGTGGCGGATGCGTAACTGATTTTCCCCCCAGATGCACGACTTCCTTCGCTGTGGCTCTCTGCGCGACCCCACCTCGCGTTGGTGATGCCCTTTGTTTGAGAAGGCAACGTCGTGCCCAAAACAGGAATACGGACGAGGGTACAATTGGAGGGTCGTGATGCTGCTCACCCACTACGAAGACGCTGCTAGGAGGAACATCTTGCCGCTGGCGGATGGGGCGTCGCGAGAAAGGATTCGCGCTGTCTACCTCCTCCACTCCCGCCCCTGACCTAGGTTCTCGCGCTCCTCGTCGACGCGGCGGTCGCAACGCGCGTGTTCTCGACGACGTTGCGTGCGCTCGCCTGCGGAAGTTCTGGGACTCAGGCGCCTCGGTCGCCGAGCTGGCAGCGATGTTCGGCTGCTCGCCGACGACCGTGCGGCGTTGGCTGTTTGAACAAGGTCTGCCCAAGCCGAGGCGGCGCCCGCCGAGGAGACGTCGCGGCTACCGCATGAGCGAGAAGACCCGACGGCGGCAGTCCGAGGGCATGAAGCGCTCGTGGGCCGAGGAGGGCTCGTCGTGACCACCGTCGCCACGATCCGCGAGGCTGCCGTTGGATCGTCCACCACCGACGCTGGTAACGCCGAGTTCTTCGTGTCGATGTTCGGAGACGTCGTCCGCTTCGATTTCGCCCGAAAGCGCTGGCTCATATGGGACTCGCACCGCTGGCGACCCGACGACGACGCGGCCGTGAGTCGGATGGCGCTGGAGTCGGTGCGCCGCCGACTGGTCGAGTTGTCACAGGCCGACGAGCTCGAGTTCGAGACGAGGCGCAAGCTACTCAACTCCACACTGAGTGCCGAGAACGTCGCACGACAGTCAGCCCTCCTCCGACTCGCGGCGACCATGACGCCAGTAGCCGACAGCGGCAGAGGCTGGGACGCGACGCCCGGAGTCCTCGGGGTGCCGAACGGAGTTGTCGACCTGCGGACCGGCGTTCGGCGGGACGGCCGCCGGGATGACCGAATCACGATGCATGCAGGTGCAGCGTATGACCCCTCGGCGCAGGCGCCCCGCTGGGAGCAGTTCTTGGTGGAGGTCTTCGACGGCGACGATGACCTCGTCCGGTACGTGCAGAGACTCGCGGGCTACTCGCTCACCGGCGAAGCGACGGAGGACATCGCCGCGTTCTTGATGGGCGTCGGGAACAACGGCAAGACGACCCTGCTCACCACGCTGCGAGAGGCGGCGGGCGACTACGGACGCGAGATCTCCGCGATTGCGCTGTCGAGCGAGACGCGGGCGGCCCACTCCACGGAGGTCACCGACCTGGCGGGCTGCCGCCTGGCCTCGTGCGAGGAGATGGGAGACCGCCGGGTGAACTCGGATCGGCTCAAGTCGATCACGGGCGGCGGGGACGTCACGGCCCGGCGCATGCGCGAAGACACGATCACGTTCACCCAGACCTGGGCGCTCTGGATCACGACGAACGGGCTGCCCCGCACGGACGATAACTCCGTCGCCTTCTGGCGGCGGGTCAAGGTCATCCCGTTTGACGTGCAGTTCGACTCGAACAAAGAAACCGATCTTGAGCAGACGCTTCGCGCCGAGCGGCCCGGAATTCTGCGCTGGATGGTCACCGGAGCTGTCGACTTCTACCGCGAGGGGCTTGGCGAGGAACCCGCTGCTGTCCGAGAGGCGACCTCCGAGTACCGCGAGGACATCGACCCGACGGAAGTCCTCTTCGAGTCGGGCGTGCTCATTGCCGATCCTGAGGCTCGAAGCTCGACGTCGGACATCTACGTCGCCTACTGCGCTTGGGCTCGGCTTCATCAGCCCGCCTCGGTGCCACTCTTCGGCGAGGCGGGCTTCGCGAAACTCATGGGCGCGCGGTTCGCGCGTGACCGGATCGGGCCGCGGCGCGTGCGCGGCTTCAAGGGCGTACGAGTCGCGGTCCCGGGAGACGCGATGACCAGATGACCACTTCAGGGTGGTCATCCTGCATGAACGCCTTGGAAGACTCTCGCGAAAGGACTGATGCAAAACGAGTGGTCATAGTGGTCAACGTGGTCTGGCGGCGGGGGGAACTGCTGACCGCAGGAGAGAAGTGACCCGGCCTGACGTCCGCTACCTCGAGGTGCCGCGCGAGGAGATCGATCGGCTGCGGGCGAGGGCCGACGAGGTCGAGTGGCTGATCCAGACCTTCGAGTCGCGGGATGAGGGCGGCTGGTCGCGGACGGCGCTCGGACGCTCGGCGTGGATGACGGGTCACGGCCTGAAGGAGACGTGGATCGGCTGGGCGCTCAAGTTCATGTTCGAGGAGGGTGTCTTCAAGATCGAGCGGCAAGAGCAGCGCAAAGGCAAAAAGGTGAGGGTGGTTCGGGGCGAGCGGTACGACGACCCTCGCGCGCGTGCGTCTGCGCGGACACGCGTACGCCGGATGAAGGAAAACCGCTCATCCGCCCCGACCTTCTCCCGTCCCGAACCTCCGAAGCCGCAGCGAGGCCGTCTGATCCGCACGTCCTACGACTGAACGTTCGCCTTCCCCTCTCGTAAGGCCAAGAAGCCCGGCAACGGTTCACCGCGTGTTCCGTGCCTAGGGCAGCGGCGGCCAACTCTCCAGGTTCGCTGCCAGCTCCCGGCTCTCATCGTCCGAGAGGAAGTACTCGCCCATCGCCGCCTGTAACTCCGGCAGCGCACCATCCATCGCCATGACGTCGTCGTTCGGGTAGTCCTTCTCGAGCACGACCACCCACGGGTTGCCGCGCCGTCCTTCCCGCCAGCCGAGCGCCTTCAGCTCCTCCAGTTTGCTGCCCATCTCCTCCAGCGGGACTCTTACCAAGCTGACGGGTGCGAAGATCGTCGTTGTATCGGTCACGCCGCCTCCGCGTCCACGAACTGCACGCTCCCGAGAACCTCGTTCGCGACCGCGCCGAGCTGCACGTTGCTCGTCTCGCCGGGCCGCACGCCGTGGATCGTCGTCACGCCGTCGGTCGTCTTGGTGAAGCCGGACCCTTCTTCGATCGCAGCCTCCCAGCCTGTCTGGTTGCGGTACATCACGATGACCTTCTGCGTGGCCGCCATGGCCCTTCCTCCTTCTGTTCGACGCGACACCTATCCACATGCCAGCATGCCTAAGCCACCGGACGGACCCTGAGCGGCCCTCAGAGAGGCGCCCAGCCGCCACCGGGGCGATCACATGCCGCCCAATCTCGAGCGAGAGATGACCGGTGAGGAGTCCGCCGGTCACGCCCCACTAGAGGCGTGACCGGTTAGCTGTCCTGCGCTGATGTAACCGACTATGCGACTCCCCTCCGCGTATATCCGAAGCTTCGAAATTACTTGTTGACATATTCGGTGGGAGCTGCTACATATAACGCACTAGTCACCGTCCTGGAGGTCTATATGGCACGCCCCAAGGAATATTCCGAAGAATTTAGGGAGCAACGTGTCATAAAGCTCGTGCTGCCCTTGCCGCTCATCCGGCAGATGGACCGTCTGCTCCTCGATGGAGTCGGAGGTTTCACGACGCGCAACGAGTTCGTGCGTGAGGCGATTGAGTCGTACATGGTCGACGTCACGCATGAGCCGGCGCCAGTCGAGCCAGCGCTAACCCAAGAGCGCAAGAACCGACTCACGCCGGTCGCCACGACTACTGAGAGTCGTGTCGGGACGGGCGCAGGTGTGGCCAGCCTGAGCGTCGCCAGCACTGCTC
>JACCVK010000060.1 GCA_013698195.1 Actinomycetota bacterium
CGATGACGCCTCCCAGCGGCGCGATCGCGGCGAGCAGGACAAGGTGCTCCCCGAGCGAGCCCTGCATCAGCTCTGGCTTTCCGTCGACTGCTCGATGACGCGGATGCCCAGCTCTTGGAGCTGCTCCTCGGGCACGCCTGAGGGGGCACCGGTCAATGGATCGGCACCACTCGAGACCTTCGGGAACGCGATGACCTCGCGGATGTTCGGCTCACCGGCGAGCAACGCGATGAAACGGTCGAGACCAAGAGCGAAGCCCCCATGAGGTGGCGCACCCATCTGCAACGCCTCGAGGAGGAAACCAAACTTGTCGCGCGCCTCCTCGTCGCTCAGGCCAAGCGCACGGAAGACTCGCCGCTGAACATCCTGCTGGTGGATTCGGATCGAGCCGGAGCCGAGCTCCCACCCGTTCCAAACGAGGTCGTATGCCTGGCTGAGAGCGGCCTCCGGATCGCTCTCGACGAGCTCTTCGTGCCCCGGGGCGATCCCCGTGAACGGGTGGTGGCTGAACGTCCAGCCACCCGTCTCCTCGTCGAGCTCGAAGAGCGGGAAGTCGACGACCCACAAGAACTCAGCCCGCGTCTCGTCCACGAGCTCGAGCTCGCGAGCGAGGTGCAGCCGGAGCAGGCCGAGGATGCGGGCGACCGCGCGAGGCTCGTCGGCAACGAAGAGCGCCGTCGACCCGGGCTCGGCTCCGAACGCGGCGAGCTCGGTCTCGGAGAGGAACTTCGCGATCGGTGAGCGCACCTCTCCGTCCTCGCCGTAGATGAGGTAGGCGAGGCCCTTCGCCCCCCACTCCTTCGCGACACTCTCGAGGCGATCGAGCTCGGCACGCGAGAACGCCCGTGGCGCAACGAGGTAGCGCACCGCTCCCGCTCTGGCGAAGACACCGAACTCCGAGCCGCGTGTCACCTCCGTTGCGTCGCGGATCTCGAGCCCGAAGCGCAGATCCGGTTTGTCCGAGCCGAAACGACTCATTGCCTCGTGCCACGAGATGCGCGGGAACGGTGCCGGCGGGGAAACCCGCCCGAGCGCGTCAAAGGCGCTTCGCACCGCCTCCTCGAGTACGTGCAGGACCTCCTCGCGCTCCGCATACGCCAGCTCGACGTCGAGCTGGCGGAACTCGAACTGGCGATCGGCGCGAAGATCCTCGTCCCGAAAGCAGGTCGCAATCTGGTAGTAGCGCTCGAAGCCGGAGATCATGAAGAGCTGCTTGAAGAGCTGTGGCGACTGCGGCAGGGCGAAGAACGTCCCGGGCTGCAAGCGCACCGGCACGAGGAAGTCGCGCGCACCTTCCGGTGTCGCCCGCGTCAGGCTCGGCGTCCACATGTCCATGAAGCCGAGCTCCTCCATGCGCCTCCGGATGGCGGCGACGGCGGTCGCAGACAACTCCAGGTTCCGCTGCATCCGCTCCGTCCGGAGATCGAGCCAGCGGTAGCGCAGCCGAAGCGTCTCGTCGACTCCTTCGTCGTCGAGCTGGAAGGGCAGCGGGGTCGAGCGGGAGACGATCTCGAGCTCGTCCACCTGGAGCTCGACCTCGCCCGTGTCCATCTTCGCGTTCACGGTCTCGGGCGAGCGCGCGACCACCTCGCCCCGTGCCCGGAGCACGAACTCGTTGCGGACCTCCTTCGCCGACTCGGCAGCCACCGGCGCACGCTCGGGATTGACCACGAGCTGCATGACTCCCGATCGGTCACGAAGGTCGACGAAGACGAGTCCGCCATGGTCGCGTCGGCGAGCCGCCCAGCCCGAAAGCGTGACCACCTTGCCCACATCGGTGGCCCGCGGCGCGCCGCACATGAGGTCGCGCCACTGGCTCATCGGGAGAGTCTGCCGACGATCTCGGCATGCTCGACCGTCTCGTCCGGCTGATCCGCGCGCCGGAGGACAGCCGTCTTCGGCCCGACGACCACCGTCGTCCTCGCTCCGAGCCTGGTCGCCTGGGTGAGTTGTCCCTTGAGCGAGCGGCCTGCATAGTCGGTGTCCGCCGCAAGCCCGTTGGCGCGGAGCGCCGCGAGCCAGGTCGACACCGCGACTCGCGGAGCGCCGGCGTCCAGCACGAAGAACGCATCGATTCCAGCCTGCTCCGCGCCGACACCGGCGCCTTCGAGCGCAAGCAGAAGCCGCTCGATTCCGGCACCGAAGCCGACGCCTGGCGTCGGAGGTCCGCCCACCTCCTCCACCAACCCGTCGTAGCGACCGCCGCCGGACAGCGTGCTTTGCGCTCCTTCGTCAGGCCCCGTGAACTCCCAGGTCGTGCGCGTGTAGTAATCGAGCCCGCGAACAAGGGTCGGCACGAGCTCATAGGCGATGCTGTTGGCGTCGAGCTGTGCGCGGACCGCGGCGAAGTGCTCGCGACAGGCCTCGCACAGCGAGTCCCCTATCTTGGGAGCCCCCTCGAGGGCCTTCCGCACCGCTTCGGGCTTCGCCGCCATGTTGTCGAAGACGCGCAGCGGGCTGGTCGCGGCCTTCTCGCGTGTGGCCTCATCCAGCCGCTCCGTGTTGTCCTCGAGCCACTCCTCGAGGCGCGCGACGTAGGCAGGACGGCATTCGCGGCAGCCGATCGAGTTCAGCTCGAGCCCGAACTCGGCGACGCCGAGCCTTCCCAGGAGAGCGTGGTAGACCTCGATCACCTCAGCGTCGATCGCCGGGTCGTCCGAGCCGATGGCCTCGACCGACAGGTGCCAGTGCTCCCGGTAGCGGCCGCGCTGAGGTGTCGAGTAACGATACATGGGGGCGATCGTCATGAGCTTTATCGGCTGCGGCTCACGATGGAGACCATGCTCGACGTAGGCGCGCGCGATCGGAGCAGTCGCCTCGGGCCGTAGGGTCAGCGACCGTCCGCTCCGGTCGTCGAACGTATACATCTCCTTTTGCACCACGTCGGAACCGGTCCCGGATGTCCGCACGAAGAGCTCCGTGTGCTCGAACACCGGCGTTTGGATCTGGCCGTAGCCATAGACCCGGCAGATTGCCTCTGCCTCGCCGACGACCTTCCGCCAGAGCGGCTGCTCCGAGGGCAAGACGTCGTGCGTGCCGCGTGGGCGCTCGATCTTGACTCCGCGCGTCACGCGTGCCGATCCGCGCGGAGGTGGGCGAGAAACGGGTTCCGCTCGAGCTCTACGCCGAGAGTCGTCACAGGCCCGTGGCCCGAGTAGACGATCGTCTCCGGTGGATACGCCTCCACGAGCGAGCGGATCGAGTCGGCGAGTGTGTCCCAGTCGGCCCCCGGAAGATCGGTGCGGCCGACAGAGCCAGCAAAGAGGACGTCACCCGAGAACAGGCTGCCGTCCGACTGGTAGGCAAGGTGTGCCGGTGAGTGTCCGGGCACGGACAAGACGTCGAACGTCAGTCCGGCGGCCTCGATCGATTCCCCGCCCTCGAGCAAAACGTCGGGCGCGTACGGTCTGAGGCTGATCTCCGCCGGCGTGAACCCCGGGCCCTCGAGCAGCCCACGCTCGCCCTCGGCCATGTACACGGGGGCGCCGGTACGTTCGGCGAGATCGGCGACCCCAAGCAGGTGATCCCAGTGGCCGTGCGTGATCAGAATCGCGCTGCAGCGGGCGCCCATGCGCTCGAGCACGAGGTTGATCTCGGCCGCGTCACCGCTCGGGTCGACGACGACGGCCTCGGCAGCGCCTGCGTCCGCGCGCACCACGTAGCAGTTCGTGGCAATCGGACCCAGCGAGAGCTGTTCGACGACGGGCGGCACGGACGGTTCTACTCAGCCCTCATCCCGTCCAGGCGACCCCTCACGGCGCTCGGTGCGCTCTTGGCGTTTTTGGAACGATCGCCAGAAGATCGTGTCCAGGAAGTAGCTGAAGGGGATGAAGATCGCGACAACGATCGCGGTCTGGATCACCTGGTTCACGAACGTCATGTCGCTCGAGAGCAGCATCACCACCGCAAGCATGATCGGCGCGAAGATGGCGCCGCGCTTCAGAGTCCGACCCCACGAAGGTGCCTGCGCCTCGCGCCCGCGTCGTGACGAGCGAGCCTGCTGCCGCGAGGCAGGCTTCCGTGTCGGGATGTCGTCCTCCTCTAGCTCGTTCCCCTCGGCGTCCTCCCACACGTACTCGTGTCTGAGCTCCTTGGCGCGACGGCGCTTCTGCTTCCGCGAGGGCATGGTGCGATTATGCCCGGCTGTCCCACGCGATCTCGCCACCGACCACGACGGTGCGCACGACCGGGCCGCCGAGGTGATAGGCGAGATAGCGCCAGTCGTCGGCATCGAGCAGGACCAGATCGGAGTCGAATCCGGCGGCGAGCCTGCCCTTGCGATCCGTGCGGCCAAGAACGTGTGCCGCGTTCACTGTGCAGGCGACGAGCGCCTCAGCCGGCGAGAGCCCGAGCTGCGTGCAGGCCAAGCCGCAGACGAGCGGTAGCGACTCGCAAAACGCACTCCCTGGGTTGAAGTCGGTCGCGAGGGCGACGATCGCACCGGCGTCGGCGAGCGCTCGCGCGGGAGGCATCGGCCGGTTGAGGAAGAGGGCGCTCGCCGGGAGGAGCACGGCCGCGACGTCGCTCGCAGCGAGCGCGGCAATTCCATCCGGGCCGGTGCTCTCGAGATGGTCGACCGAGCGCGCAGCCAGCTCGATCGCGAGCGGGATCGCTCCCGACTCAGTGAATTGATCGCCATGGAGCCGAAGCGTTAGCCCGGCCGCGCCACATGCCTCGAGATAACGCCGCGCCTGGGTCTCCGTGAATGCCCCGCGCTCGAGGAAGACGTCCGCTGCTTCGGCGAGCAAGGCCGCGTCCGGAAGCACGTCCGTGAGCAGGAAGTCGAGGTACGCATCCGCGCCGGCATCCGCGAACTCCGGCGGCAGGGCGTGCGCTCCGAGCCAGGTCGGGATCCCGCCCGCGTCACGGATGACTCGGAGTTGCGCGAGCTCAGTCTCACGATCGAGCCCGTAACCCGACTTCGCCTCGAACGTCGTCGTCCCGGAGCGGAGCATCCACTCCCGGTGGCGCAAGAGCGAGTCGCGCAGACCGTGCTCGCCCGCCTCCCTCGTCGCACGGACGGTCGAGAGGATGCCTCCGCCCGCGGCCTGGAGCTCTTCGTAACTCGCCCCCGCCGCGCGCAGCGCGAACTCCTCGACGCGATCTCCCGCGAAGCACGCATGCGTGTGACAGTCGACCAGGCCCGGGATGGCGACGAGTCCGCGCCCGTCTATCTCCTCCACCACGCCGGGCACCTGAGACAGCTCGCGCATGCGCCCGACCGCTCGAATCCGCCCGTTCTCCGAGAGGACGAAGCCCCCCTCGATGACCTCGACCGTGCCCAGACCCTGACCGCGCACTGTGCCGCCATCCGACGTGACCCGAGGCGTCGCGATCTGCGCGAGGTCGCGGATGAGCAGACGCGAGGTGGACGCCGACGAGGACGCCGTCACACAGTTCCGTCCGGAACGGACGGCAGATCGATTCCGTGCTCGCGCGCGGTGTCGAGCGCCTCCTCGTAGCCCGCATCTGCGTGACGCATGACGCCGGTCCCCGGATCGGTCGTCAACACGCGCTCGAGCTTCTCCGCAGCCATCTCACTGCCGTCGGCAACGACCACCATGCCGGCGTGAATCGAGTTTCCGATCCCGACTCCTCCACCATGGTGCACGCTGACCCACGTCGCCCCTGCCGCGACGTTCAGGAGAGCGTTCAGGATCGGCCAGTCGGCGATCGCGTCCGAGCCGTCACGCATGGCCTCGGTCTCCCTGTACGGCGACGCGACGGAGCCCGAGTCGAGATGGTCTCGCCCGATGGCTATCGGGGCCGAGACTTCTCCCGAACGGACGAGATCGTTGATCGCGAGTCCTGCTCGCGCTCGATCCCCGTAGCCGAGCCAGCAGATCCGCGCGGGTAGCCCCTGGAAAGCCACCCGCCCCGGAGCAAGCTCGAGCCAGCGGCGGAGCAACTCGTCCTCCGGGAACAGCTCCCGGAGCGCCTCGTCGATCCGTGCAATGTCCACCGGATCACCGGAGAGCGCCGCCCAGCGGAACGGCCCAATTCCGCGTGAGAACAGCGGCCTGATGTATGCCGGGACGAATCCCGGGTATGTGAACGCATCCGTTACGCCCGCTTCATACGCCTCCCCGCGTAGGTTGTTGCCGTAATCGAAAACATGGCAACCGGCTCGGACGAGCTCAAGGAGGCCTCGCGTATGCGCGGCTATCGAGTCACGCGCGCGGCGGAGGTACTCGTCCGGGTCACGAAGTCGGAGCTCGGATGCGGCAGCGACGTCGAGCCCCTGAGGGACGTATCCCGTCAAGGGGTCGTGCGCGGCTGTTTGATCCGTGACGAGGTCGAACAACTCCCCTCGCCGGGCCAGCTCGGGCACAACGTCTGCGGCGTTCGCGTGCAGGCCCACCGACAGGGGCCGGCCCTCAGCCGCAGCCGCGCGCACGCGTGAGAGCGCATCGTCCAGCGACGACGTCGCCACGTCGAGGTAGCGCGTCTCGAGGCGTCGCTCGATGCGAGTCGCGTCGACCTCGACGCACAGAGCGACCGCACCCGCCATCGTCGCCGCAAGCGGCTGGGCACCACCCATGCCGCCGAGGCCCGCCGTCAGGATCGTCCGGCCGGAGAGGTCGGACGATCCGAAGTGGAATTCTCCCGCTGCCGCGAACGTCTGGTAGGTGCCTTGGAGGATCCCCTGCGTGCCGATGTAGATCCAGCTCCCGGCCGTCATCTGACCGAACATCGTCAGCCCCTCCGCCTCGAGACGGCGGAACTCGTCCCAGGTCGCCCACCGCGGGACGAGCAGCGAGTTCGCGAGCAGTACGCGCGGCGCCCATTCGGTCGTGCGAAAAACGCCGACCGGCTTTCCGCTCTGAATCAACAGCGTCTCGTCGTCGCCGAGCCTGAGCAGCGTGCCGACGATCGCCTTCAATGCGTCGTGACTTCTCGCTGCCTTGCCACTGCCGCCATAGACGACGAGCTGCTCCGGGTGCTCGGCGACCTCCGGATCGAGATTGTTGAGGAGCATTCGCAGCGGCGCCTCGGTTTGCCACGAACGCGCATTCAAGTCCGCGCCGCGCGGCGCGTGGACATTCGCGAGATCCCCGCAGAGCTCGTCGACGAGTGCATCTCGGCTGGCGACCTCGCTCACGCCAGCGCTCCCAGCTCGGCCTCGACCGCAGCGAGCACGTCGCCGGATCGGATCGCGGATGCGACGAGCTCGATGTCCGCGCCGAGCGACCGGTCCTCCACCAACCGCTCGGAACGTGAGCGAATGACCCCATGCGTGAGCCGGACGCCCTCACCCGGAGCGAGCGGCGCCAGGAACTCCACTGCCTGTGCCCCCGCGAGCAGCTCGATTGCAAGCGCGTGCTCCGCGTTGTCCAGCACCTGCAGTGCCTTCAGGCCGGCCGCGTTTCCCATCGAGACATGATCCTCTTGGCCGGCACTCGTCGGAATGGAATCCACGCTCGCCGGATGCGCGAGCACCTTGTTCTCGGACACGAGGGCGGCGGCGACGTATTGCGGGATCATGAAGCCGGAGTTGAGCCCGCCCTCCACCACGAGAAACGGCGGCAACCCATCAGAGAGAGTCGGATTCACGAGCCGCTCCGTACGCCTCTCCGAGATGCTCGCAAGCTCGGCCACGGCCAATGCCAGGGCGTCGAGCGCGAAGGCGAGCGGCTGACCGTGGAAATTTCCGGCCGAGACGATGTCACCCGCCTCGACGAGCACGAGCGGGTTGTCTGTCGCCGCGTTGAGTTCGACCTCGACCGTAGCCGCGACGTAGTCGATGAGGTCGCGCGAGGCACCGTGCACCTGCGGGGCGCAGCGAAGCGAGTATGCGTCCTGCACCTTGTCGCACCAGCGATGCGACTCGATGATCGCCGACCCGTCGAGCAGCCGCCAGATATTCGCCGCCGCCTCCAGCTGCCCCTTGAGCGGCCGCGCGCGGTGTATCTCGGGCCGAAAGCTCGTGCGCGAGCCCTGGAGCGCCTCGAGCGATTGGGCGCACGCCAGGTCGGCAGTTGCGGCAAGCCGCCGCGCGCGCACAACGCCGAGCGCCGCAATCGCGCACATGAACTGCGTGCCGTTGATGAGCGAGAGCCCCTCCTTGCTCTTGAGCTCGATCGGCTCGAGCCCCACCCGTCGCAGGGCCGAGGCACCGTCGAGTAGCTCGCCCTCGACCTGCGCGCGTCCCTCACCGACGAGCGGGAGGGCAAGATGCGCGAGCGGAGCAAGGTCACCGCTGGCACCGACGGAGCCGCGAGCCGGAACGACTGGCAACACGCCGCGGTTCAGGCATTCGAGCAGGAGCTCCGCTAGCTCGACGCGAGCGCCGGAGAACCCCTTGGCGAGTGCGTTCGCCCGCAGGAGCATCGCCGCTCGTACGACCTCGTCCGGATACGGGGCGCCGACGCCGCAGGCATGGCTCCGCAGCAGTCGAAGCTGGAGCTCCGCCGCGAGCTCTTCCGGGATGTGCGCCGAGACGAAGCGACCGAAGCCGGTGTTGACGCCGTAGGTGTGCTCGCCCTGGATCGACTCCACGAGCTCGCGCGCCTTGCGCATCTTGCCCCGAGCCGAGTCCGCCAGCGTTGCCTCGGCGTCGTGCAGCGCGACGTCCCAGACGTCGCCAAACGTGACGTCTTCGCCTGTCAGGTGAATCGTCCGCGACATGGCCGTCTCGAGTCTAGAGCGCAGCCAGCCGCTCGAGCACGCGCGTCTCGTCCACGCCGTCGAGCTCGACGCCGGCTTCTTCGGCCGCCGCCAGCACGGACGCGGGCACCAGTCCGACGAGCTCCCCCAGCCCGGCGACAACTCTCCGCTCTCGCGCCTCGCCAACGACTGCTGCAACCGCCTCGTGCAGCGGAGTTCGCTCGACGTCGAGGACATTCATGCTCACCTGGACACGCCCCGACCGTGGGAGCCTGAGCCCGATTGCCTGCACGGACGGGAGTCCACCGCTCGACTCGCGCACCGCCACCGCGACTTCCTGCGCGAGCGCGACGTCGTCCGTCGCAAGCTCGATGTTGTAGGCGACGAGCGGCCGCCGGGCTCCGACGAGAACGACGCCTGAGCGTGGATCGACTCGCTGAGGCCCGAAGTCGGGAGTCAGCTCGCCGGCTCGAATCCTCCGCTCGAGCTCGCGCAACCCTCCGCGCCTCAAGAACGCGGGCGGGATCCCGCCGGCGAGCTCTCCGTAGAGGAACACGGGCAGCCCGACCTCGAGGCCGGTGCGCCTCGCCACCTCGAGAGCAGCGTCGCGGGCGGCGTCGAGGTCACCTTTGACGATGGGCACGACCGGCACGACGTCGGCCGCCCCGACCCGCGGGTGCACACCGTCGTGCCGTCGGAGGTCGATGAGGTCGCGCGCGGCGGCAATGCCGGCAACGAGGGCATCGACGAGCGCACCGGTCTCACCGACGAGGGTGAACACGGAACGGTGGTGGTCTTCGTCCGAGTGCACATCGAGGAGGCGCGCGCTCGAGGAGAAGGCGTTTCCGATGGTGGCGATCACCGAAGCGTCGCGCCCTTCGGACACGTTCGGCACCGCCTCCAGCACGATCCGTACCCTACGACGACGTGACGAGCGAGGACGATCCGACGCGAGCTCGAGGCTCGAGCTGGCGCACTTTTCTGCGCCTGCTCGGATTTCTGCGCCCGTACCGCACCTCCCTCATCGTTTCGTCCTTGCTCGCGATCGGCTCCCAGGTCGCTGGGATCCTCGTCGTCGTCATCACGGGACTGGTGATCAACGAGCTCGAAGGCGATGCCGAAAGGCGAGCGATCGCTTTTTGGATCGCCGTGATCCTCGCGCTCGGGGTCGTACGCGCGGCACTAATGGTGGGTCGCCGGCTCATCTCCGGACGGCAGGCGCTCGGCGTCGAGTACGACCTGAGAGACGAGCTGTACGCGCACTTCCTGCGGCTCTCTTTTGGCTTCTACGACCGGAGCCAGACCGGGCAGCTCATGTCGCGCGCGACGATCGACCTTCAGTCGGTGCGGTTCTTCCTCGGCTATGGGCTGACCTTCTTCGCCCAGCACGTCGTGACGATCGTCGTCGTCACGGTCGCACTCTTTTTCTATAGCTGGAAGCTCGCGCTCGTCGCCCTCGCGATCACCCCGGCCATCGCCTACGTTGCCTACCGCTACAGCAAGGTCGCGCAACCGGTTCTCCTTGACGTGCAGCAGAAGCTCGCCGACGTCACGACCGTGGCCGAGGAGAGCATCGTCGGGGTCCACGTCGTCAAGTCCTTCGCACAGGAAGAGCATCGGCAGCGGCGGTTCACGGTGGCCGCGGACGCGGTCTTCGAGCAGACGCTCGCAGCGAACCGGCAGCGCGCGTTCTATGTACCGCTGCTCACGTTTCTCCCGGTCATCGCGCAGGCTGCGGTACTGCTCGTCGCCGGCCGGATGGTCATTTCGGGGTCACTGTCTCCTGGAGCATTCTTCGCCTTCAACCTGCTTCTCGCGATGCTCGTCATGCCCCTGCGCATGCTGGGGATGTGGATCGGGCAGTCAGTGCGCGCGGTTGCGTCGGGAGACCGGATCTTCGAGGTGCTGGACGAGCCGGAGGAGATCGCGGACCGACCAGGGGCTCGGCCTTTGCCGCCCGGCCGGGGCGCGATCCGCTTCGAGAACGTCGACTTCGCGTACGAACCCGGGCGGCTCGTGCTGGAGGGCATCGACCTCGCAGTCGACCCGGGTCGCACGATTGCGCTGATCGGCCGCACAGGGGCGGGTAAGACCACTCTGGCCTCCCTGGTGCCGCGGTTCTACGACGCGAGCGCGGGGCGTGTGCTCGTGGACGGCGTCGATGTCCGTGAGCTCGAGCGACGCTCGCTTCGGCGCGAGATCGGGGTCATCGCTCAAGACCCGTTCCTCTTCTCCGCGAGCGTGCGAGACAACATCGCGTTCGGCGTGCCCGATGCGTCTCATGACGCGGTGGAGGCGGCAGCCCGGGCCGCGCAGGCGCATGAGTTCATCGTCGAGCTCGCCGACGGCTATCAGACGGTGGTGGGCGAGCGGGGGCTTACGCTGTCGGGTGGGCAGCGACAGCGCCTGGCCATCGCGCGGGCGCTTCTGATCGATCCGCGCATCCTCATCCTCGACGATGCGACAGCGTCGGTGGACGCCACGACCGAGGCGAAGATCCGAACCGGACTCAGCGAAGCCATGCGGGGCCGGACGACGATCATCATCGCTCACCGGCTGTCGACCATCGCCCTCGCCGACGAGATCGTCGTGCTCGAGCACGGCCGGATCGCCGCTCGGGGAACGCAGGCGGAGCTGCTCGAGGAGAGCCCGCTTTTCCGCGAGATCCACGACCACGGCCTGCTGCAACAGGTGATCGCCGGATGACCGCCCGATCGGGACACATTCGGCACGAAGTCGTGTCCCATACGTGCTGTTTTCAGCGTTATGCTCGCGGCGGGTGGTGGGTTGGGGTGCCCCGTAAAGAAGAAGGGGTCGCCACTCTCGAGAACGGCCGCCGGCCGTGAAAGTCTGGCAAGCGGGCACGCACCTGACGGACGAGCGGGGCGGGCGCGTCGAGGACTGGTCGTGGCAACAGACCCGCCGCCGGCTTTCCGTGCTCCTCGAGCTTGCTCGTCCGTATCCCGGTCGAAGCGCGCTCGCCGTCGTAACGCTCGTCGCGTTCACCGGCGTGGCGCTTCTGCCTCCCTACCTCGCTGGACTCGCGATCGATCAGGGCATCGACGAGCGCGACCTCGACACGCTCACCCTCGTCGTGGTCGCGTTCCTCCTCGCAGGCGTGGCCGCGTTCGTGCTCTCTGCGCTTCAGACCTACTTCACAGGCTGGGTGGGCGAGCGCGGTCTCGCCGACCTTCGAATCCGCCTCTTCGGACACTTGCAGCGCCTCTCGTTGGGCTATTACGAGAGAAACCGCACCGGTTCGACCGTGAGCCGAATCACCAACGACGTCGAGGCGCTCGACCTCCTCGTCACCGACGGCGTGTCGAGTCTCGTCCAGAACACGCTCGTACTTCTCGGCACCGCGATCGTGCTGTTCTTGCTCGACTGGCGCCTTGCGCTGGCCACGCTCGTCGTCCTCCCCCTTATGGGCGCAGCGACGGCGTGGTTCCGCGTTCGCTCGAATCGAGCTTATCGACGCGTGCGCGAGCGACTCGGTCTCGTCACCGCGACGCTCGCTGAGGACATCTCGGGGATGCGGGTCGTGCAGTCGTTCACCCGCGAGCCGATGAGCCAGACGACGTTCCGCGGAGTGAACGATCGCTACCGCTCTGCCAACTACGAGACGGTGATCCTGAACGGCATCTACTTCCCGACCGTCGACGTCCTCTCGTCGCTCGCTACCGCGATCGTGCTCGGCCTTGGCGGCGCGCTCGTGATCGACGGAGGCATGAGCGTCGGGATGTTGTTCTCTTTCACGCTCTACCTGTCGAACTTCTTCGACCCCGTCCAACAGCTCTCCCAGCTCTACAACACGTTCCTCTCGGCAACAGCGGCGCTCGACCGGATCCTGGCGGTGCTGGACGAGGAGCCGGAAGTTGTCGATCGTCAATCTGCGCGCGAGCTTCCACGCATAGAGGGACACGTCTCCTTCGAGCACGTCCGGTTCGGATACGGAAACCTGCCCGACGTCCTCCACGACTTCGACCTCGACGTCGCCCCTGGGACGACAGTCGCCCTCGTCGGGCACACGGGCGCCGGGAAATCCACGATCGCAAAGCTCCTGGCGCGCTTCTACGACCCGCGCTCGGGCCGAATCGAGATCGACGGGCACGACATCCGCGACGTGTCCCAGACCTCGCTTCGCCGCCAGCTCGGCATCGTCCCGCAGGAAGGGTTTCTCTTTGCAGGCACGGTCGCCGAGAACATCGCGTTCGGTCGCTCGGAGGCCGATCGCGAGCGGATCCAGGCGGCGGCGGCGGCGGTCGGCGCTGACACGTTCATCGCCGAGCTGCCGAACGGATACGACACCGAGCTCGGCGAGCGCGGTTTCCGGCTCTCGCTCGGGCAGCGTCAACTCGTGGCGTTCGCACGAGCGCTCCTTGCCGACCCGAGAGTCCTGATCCTCGACGAGGCGACGTCGTCGGTCGACATCGGCACCGAGCGGCGGATCGAGAAGGGACTCCGACGGCTGCTGACCGACCGGACCGCCTTCGTCATCGCGCACAGGCTCTCGACG
>JACCVK010000077.1 GCA_013698195.1 Actinomycetota bacterium
CTGCCGCCCCAGCGGAGTCGGATGACCCGGACCGGGTCGCCCGGCGTGGCCTCGATGCAGTTCGCCGCGAGTGGGAGGTCGAGCAGCGCGCCGACGTGAGCGAGAACTTCGTTCCCGCGCTCGCTGCCCGCGGCGACGACCGTCGCCGTCTCGAGCCGTTCTGACAGCTCGACCGCCGCGCGCGCGACGGCGACCGGCGCATACGAGTCGAAGACCTCGTGCTCGGCGACGTGTAGCGTCGAGACGCGGTGCTCGCCGAGGCGGGTCGCGAGCACGGCGGCGTCACGTCCGACCGCAAGCGCATGCACCGGTGCCTGTGCAGCCAGCGACCGGGCGAAGGTGAGCGCCTGCAGCGAGAGCTCGTCGATGCCTTCGGGCTGGCGCTCGAGAACGACGAGGACACTCACAGCGCAACCTCTGCCTGCAGGCGAATGTTGCTCACGCGACGCCGATCCGCTGGAGCACCTCGACGACCCGCGGCGCGGCCTCGGGACCGTGGCCGAGGATCTCGGCCTGCTTCTTCACGCCCGGAGGCGACAGGAGTCGGACCTTCGCGAGGCGGGCTTCTGGTCGTGCAGGCGAGCTCGTGGCGACCGGCTTTCGCTGCGCGCGCATGCGGCCCGGGACCGAGGGGTAGCGCGGAAAGTTGAGTCCCTCCTTCACTGTCACGACGGCGGGCAGCGGCAGGTCGAAGACGTCGCGCCCACCCGCGACTTCCTGCTCGCAGCGCACGCGATCGCCGGCGATCGTGACGCCTTTGAGGCCGGTCGCGACGGGAAGCCCAAGCGCATGAGCGACGCGGATCCCGACCTGGTAGCCGCCCGCGTCGGCAGATTCGTTTCCGAAGAAGACGACGTCGAAAGCCACTCCCGCCGCGCGCTCGGCCTCGATCGCCTCGACGATCGCGGCGGCCGTCGCCTGCGCGTCCCACTCCTCGCTGCCTCTTGCGAGGTGAATCGCCCGGTCGATGCCGAGCGCCATGGCGTCGCGAAGTTGCTCCTCGGCCTCTGGCGGCCCGAGCGTGAGGACGACGGACTCTCCGCCGTGCGCTTCGACGATCCGCACCGCCTCCTCGACGCCGCACTCCTCGTGGGGCGAGATCGTGAACCCGAGATGCTGCGTCGCGACAGCCTGCTCGTCCTCCGTCAGCACGATCTTCCCGCCGGTCAGAGGTACGCGCTTCACGCACACGAGGACGTTCACGAGCCCTCGCGCCCCACGTCAGGCCCGGATCCGGGCGTTCTCGGGGTCGAAGACCGGTGTCGCGCCGGCGACCGCGACCGTGACGGGATAGCGCTCGCCGAGGTACTCGACCGCGAGCTCGGCGCCGGCGACCGCGTGCTCGGGGGGCAGGTATGCCATGAGGAGGTGCTTGCCGAGCGAAGGGCCGGCGCCCGCGCTGGTGACGTATGACCGCCGCCCTTTGCTGTCGGTCAGCGGCTCTCCGGTCCTGGTCAGGATCGGCTCGCGCCCGAGCGGGTAGCGGGCAACACCTGTCGAGGACGTGTGATCGTCGACGGTGAGCGTGCTGAGGATCGCCGCCGGCTCCTCGTCTCGGTGCCGAAGATGTGCTGCCTTGCCGACGAAATCGGCGTCCTTGACTCGGGGCGGGGCCATTCCGGCCTCGACGACCGTGTACTCGCTCTCGAGCTCCGTGCCGTACGCGCGGTAGCACTTCTCCAGGCGCCCAGTCGTCCCGTACACGCCGATCCCAGCCGGCACGGCTCCGTGCGCGCGTCCAGCCTCCCAGACGACGTCCCAGAGCCGTGCGCCCTGCTCCATCGGGACGTAGAGCTCCCAGCCGAGGTCCCCGACGTAGGAAATTCGAGACGCGAGAACCTGCAACAGCTCGACGTCGATGGTCCGGCAGGTCGCGAACGGGAAGCCTTCGCCGGACAAGTCGTCTCGCGACACGGTCGCCAAGATGTCTCGCGCACGCGGCCCCCAGAGCCCGAGCGTGCACCATTCTGAGGTCACGTCTACGAGGTGCGCCGAGCCATGCGCCGAGCCATCCTGGGGGAGATGGTCGCGGAGCCACTTGCGGTCTGCCATGCCATGCGCGCCCCCTGTCACGACCCGGAACTCGTCGTCGGCCAGCCTCATGATCGTGAGGTCGGACTTGAAGCCGCCGCCCGGCGAGAGCCAGGGCGTGTACACGACGCGGCCGACCGGGACGTCGACCTGCCGCTGGGAGACGTGCTGTAGCGCGTCAAGCGCTCCAGGCCCGGTGACATCGAAGATCGAGAACGCGGTCAGGTCGAAGATCGCCGCTCGCTCACGCATCGCAAGGTGCTCCGCGTTGATGATCGGCGACCACCAGCGCGCATCCCATTCGGCCTCGCGCCTGACCACCCGGTCGGCGAACTCGTCCAGCAGGGGGGCGTTCGACTCGTACCACTGTGGCCGCTCCCAGCCGGCGGCCTCGAAGAAGACGGCGCCGAGCTCGCGCTCGCGCGCGTGAAACGGCGACAAGCGGAGATCACGGTTCGACGCCCACTGCTCGGCCGGATGGACGATCCCGTACATCTTGTTGAAGCCCTCGGCAGTCCGCGCCTTGATATGAACGCTCGTCCCGTGGTGCTCGTGGAACCGCGCGACGTCGGACGAGTGGAGGTCGATCTCCGACTCGCCATACACCATCCATTCGGCGATGGCCTTGCCGAAGCCGGGGCCTTCCTTCACCCAGATGGCCGCCGCCGACCAGAGGCCCTCGACCTCGGGAGTCTCGCCGACGATCGGCATCCCGTCGGGTGTGAGGGAGAGGATGCCGTTGATCGCGTACTTGATGCCCACCGACTCGTCGCCGACGATCTCCGGCATGAGCTCGAGAGCGTGCTCGAGTTGCGGAGCGAAGTCCTCCTGCGTGAACGGGAACTCGGTCGGCGAGAGGGGGGCCTCCTCGACCGAAGGCAGGTCCTCGGGCTCGTACAGGATCGGGCGGTGCGCATACGAGCCGATCTCGAGCGACGTACCGTCCTGGCGCTCGTACATGTTCGTGTCCATGTCGCGGACGATCGGGAACTCGATGCTGCGCGTCGCCCGCTCGAAGCGGGGAACAGGCCCGATGTCGATCATCTGGTGCACCGCGGGCGTGAGCGGTATGCAGGCGCCGGCCATCCGGGCGAGCTTGGGGCTCCAGACACCGCAGGCGATGGCGACGACTCCCGTCTCGATGTCGCCCTCGGATG
>JACCVK010000134.1 GCA_013698195.1 Actinomycetota bacterium
GTCGCGCTCCGCAACGAGAATCGCGCGCGAGTGCCCCTTGCCGTACAAGACTCCGGGCACGTGTCCGGTCGCGCGCAGTCGACGCGCATTGCGCGACCCGCGCTCTTCGCGTTGCTGCACCTCGAGCTTGAACCGTTCTCCTGACATCGGCGGCGGATTGTAGCGGAGGCCCAACGAGCGCCCCGCTCTCGCGAGACGTCCAGGAACGGCTTAGAAGAGCTGGTTTTCGCCGGCGAAGATTGCCGAGACCGAGTCGTCTGCGAACACGTTCTGGATTGTCTCCGCCAGGATTCCGGCGACGGTAAGCACCTCGACGTTCTGCGGCTTCGCGCGAGGATCGACCGGAACCGTGTCGGTGACGACAAGCTTGTCGATGCCGCTCGAAGCGATGCGCTCGAGAGCCGGGCCGTTGAAGAGCCCGTGTGTTGCGCATGCATACACGCGCGTCGCGCCGGCGTCCTTCAAGGCAGCCGCTCCGGCCACAAGGGTGCCCGCCGTGTCGATGACGTCGTCGGTCATGACCGCGACCTTGCCCTCGACGTCGCCGATCAGGGCCGTCACCCGCGCCTCGCCGTGGGCGGGTCGCTCCTTGTTCAGCACGACGAGATCGCCGCCGATCATCTCCGCGAACTTCCCCGCCAGCTTCGTACGACCCGTGTCGGGCGAGACGACGGCGATCGGAGTCTTCAGCCCGAGGTCTCGGACGTACTGCGCGAACATCGGCACCGCTGTCATGTGATCGACCGGGATGCGGAAGAAGCCCTGTACCTGGCCCGCGTGCAGGTCCATGGTCAGGACGCGATCCGCGCCCGCAGCCTGGAGCATGTCGGCGACCAAACGCGCGCTGATGGGCTCTCGGGGACGCGACTTCTTGTCCTGGCGCGCGTAGAAGTACCACGGGATGACCGCCGTGATTCGCTTCGCCGAGGCGAGCTGCGCGGCGTTGATCATGATCAAGAGCTCGACGAGGTTCCGGTCGATCGGCTCGCACGCGGTCTGCACGATGAACATGTCCGCGCCGCGAATCGACTCTTCGTACCGGCAATACGTCTCACCATTCGCGAACGTCTTGAGGTTCACTCGCCCGAGCTCGATGTTGAGCCGCTCCGCGATCCTCTGGGCGAGCTCCGGGTTCGAGCGCCCCGAGAAGAGCATCAGTCGCTTCTGCGGCGACAGCGCGATCGCGCGTCCGATCTCGAGCTCGGTCTGAGGGGTCATCGTCTCGAGCCCAGGCAGTGCCTGCTCAATCGTTCCGCTTTCCACCGTCTCTCTTTCCGCCGCGGCCTTCCTTGGTCACCTGTCGCGCCCGCGCGATCGCGAGCGCGTTGGAGGGCACATCTTCCTCGATCACGGATCCCGCTGCTGTCCACGCATCGTCTCCGACGTCAACCGGTGCGAGAAACACAGTGTTCACACCAACCCTGACGTTCTTCCCGATCGTGGTCTTCCCTTTCGCCTGTCCCTCCTCATGCGGGAAGTTCGCAGTGATCGAGCCGGCGCCGAAGTTCGTCTCATCGCCAAGCGCAGCGTCTCCGACGTACGAGAGGTGCGGAACTTTCGCGCCCTCTCCGACCACGGCATTCTTGATCTCGACGAACGTGCCTGCTTTGGCATGCGCCTCGAGCACGGTTCCGGCGCGAAGGTAACAGAACGGCCCCACCGAGGCACCCTCGCCGATCGTCGCATCGATCGCGACCGCATGCGGACCGATCTCGGCGCCCGAGGCGACCTTCGACGTGCCGCGGAGGACGGTGAACGGATGCACCACGGCATCCGGCTCGATCTCGACGTCGGGGTCGATCCACGTCGTGCGCGGATCGACGATCGTGACCCCCGCGAGCATGTGCGCTGCATTGATTCGGTCGCGGAGGCTCGACGCGACCTCCGCGAGCTCCATGCGCGTGTTCACACCGAGTGCGTCCTCGGCGTTCGACGTCTTGTACACGGCGACTGTCTCGCCACTCGTCGCGAGAATTCCGACCGAGTCGGTCAGGTAGAGCTCGCCCTGGGCGTTCTTCGGCTCGAGCTGGTCGAGCACCGGCCACAGGCGGCTGGCGCGAAAGACGTAGATGGACGAGTTGACCTCGTTCACCGCAAGCTGCTCCTCACTCGCGTCAGCTGCTTCGACGATGGCCGAGAAAGTCCCGTCCGGGTTCCGCAGGATGCGGCCGTACTCGCCCGGGTCTTCGAGATCGAACGAGAGCACGGTTGCCGAGGCGCCATTGGCGCGATGCGCAGCCAGCAGTTCGCCCAGGAGCTCAGGCGTGATGAGCGGTGTGTCGCCGGACAGGACGAGGACGTCGTCGGCTCGACCGTCCAGAGCCGCGCGGGCACTGCGAACCGCGTCGCCCGTTCCGAGTGCCACCTCCTGCACGGCGACCTCTACCTCGCCGAACGCGTCCGCGAACGCGGGGGAGGAAACGACGACGACCGAGTCGACGCCCGAACCGGTCGCAGCCTCGATGACCCAGTCCACCACGCGTCGGCTGAGGAGCGGATGGAGGT
>JACCVK010000219.1 GCA_013698195.1 Actinomycetota bacterium
ACACCAGGGAGCCCGCGATCGGCCGTCAGATACAAGGTGCGCCGCTCGCCTTGCGACTCACCTTGCAGGCGAATCATCCGTCTTTCTTACGCCCTGCGCAAGTGAAATTCGCCGACAGGACACGAAAGGACTAGAGCGCAGCCAGGTACTTGTCCTTCTCCCACTCGGTGACCTGAACGCGGTACTCGTCCCACTCCCGTCGTTTGAGCTCGATATAGCGCGGGAAGATGTGCTCGCCCAGCACGCGCTGCATAAGCTCCGAGCCGGCGAGCTCGTCTATTGCGTCGCCAAGTGACTCGGGCAAGGACACGATGCCCTGCTCGCGCCGCTCGTCGGAGGTGAGCCGGTAGAGGTTGCTCTCCATCGGGCCGGGAAGCTCGTACCCCTTCTCGATTCCGTCGAGACCGGCGTGGAGAAGCGCGGCGAACGCGAGATAGGGATTACAGGCGGGGTCTGGACACCGGATCTCGGCCCGGGTCGCCTGCTCGGATCCCGGCTTGTACAGCGGGATACGCACGAGTGCCGAGCGATTGCGCTGCGACCACCCGACGTAGACAGGAGCCTCGTACCCGGGAACGAGCCGCTTGTACGAGTTGACCCACTGCGCGAGCACCCCTGAGATCTCGCGCGCGTGTACCAGCAGGCCGGCGATGAAACCCTTCGCAACCGGCGACAGGTGGTACTGGTCGCGACGATCGAAGAACTGGTTCCGTCCGCCCTTGAAGAGCGACATGTGCGTGTGCATGCCCGAGCCGTTCTCACCGAAGAGAGGCTTTGGCATGAACGTCGCGTAGTAGCCGTGCCAGGCAGCCACTTCCTTCACGATCAGCCGGTACGTGACGGTGTAGTCCGCCATCGCGAGCGCGTCCGCATAGCGCATGTCGATCTCGTGCTGCGAAGGCCCGACTTCGTGATGGTGGTACTCGATCGGGATCCCGACCGACTCGAGCGCGGCGATGGTGTCGTTCCGCATCTCGGTGGCGGCGTCCTGCGCGGTCATCGCGAAGTAGCCGCCCTCGTCGATCGTCTCGGTGCCCTTGTCGTCCTCGAAGACGAAGTACTCGAGCTCCGGGCCGACGTTGAAGGCATCAAACCCCAAGTCCTGCATGCGCTCGAGCGCGCGCCGGAGCACGAAGCGTGGGTCGCCCTCGTACGGCGCACCGTCCGGCGTCACGACGTCGCAGATCATGCGCGCGACGTTCGCCCCGACCGGCTGCCCGTGCTCGTCGAGCGGGCGCGGCATGAGCTGGTACGACGCGGGATCGGGAATCGCGACCATGTCCGACTCTTCAATCGCGTTGAACCCGGTGATCGACGAGCCGTCGAAGCCCATGCCGTCGTTCAGCGCCTCCTCCATCTCGGAGGGAGTGATCGCGAAGGATTTCAGGTGACCCTCGAGGTCGGTGAACCAGAACAGGACGTGCTCGACGCCCTCGTCCTTGATCCGCTTCAAGACGGCGCGGCGGGCGGCCGGCGTCGAAGTCGCTCGATCCTTGCTCCTCACCATGGTCGAGCGCCTCGCCGCCGGGCGCTTTGCCGCGGTGCTTCTCGGTCGTGCCATGCCTCGCTCCCTCCTGAAATAGAAAAAGCCCCGGACGGGAGATCCCCGCCCGAGGCCTCGTCGCCTCACACAGACCGCGCGAGTTTACAGATCGTGGTCGGCTAGCTCTTCCTCGCGATGAAGACCACGAAGTCGTCGCCGCTCGTCGGTGGAGCGTCCCTGTATCCGGCACGGAGCTCGACGTCCGAGAACCCGGCCCGTTCCAGCATGAGCACGAGCTCGCTCGTGAAGTACATCGTCATCCGAAGCAGGTGATCCTCCTCGACGACCCGCTTGCCATCGCGCAAGGTCGCTGCCTTCATCTCGATGGTCGCGCACTGTGAGAGAGGGTCGAGGTCGAGGATGCGCGAACGCAGCTCGTACTCGGTCCCGTCCGATCCGACTCGCCGGTCGCCCTCGTCGCGCCACGGTTGTGGCATACCTGCGCGTTTTTCTTCGTGCCAGTACCCCCAGAGA
>JACCVK010000224.1 GCA_013698195.1 Actinomycetota bacterium
GATCAGCTCCGCGATCTCGTGGGTCTCGGACGGGTTCATCCCCGCCGCAGGCTCGTCGAGCAGCAGGATCTTCGGGTTCGTCGCGGTCGCGCGGGCGATCTCGAGCCGGCGGCGGTTCGCGTACGAGAGGCTGTACGCGGGCTGGTGCCAGCGATAGCCGACGAGACGCTGTCCGAAGAACCCGAGTCGTTCTTCGGCAAGCGCGCGGATCTCCTTCTCCTCGCGTCGCATCCCGGGAGTACGGAGAACGGAGCGAACGACGCCCGCTTTCGTGTGTCCGTACGCGGCGGCCATGACGTTCTCGCGGACCGTCATGTTCAGGAAGAGGCGAAGCGTCTGAAACGTACGAGCGATGCCCTTGCGCGCGATCCGGTTCGGCTCGAGGCCGACGACCGACTCGCCGTCGAAGACGACGTCGCCCGCATCCGGGCGATAGACACCGGTGATCACGTTGAACAGCGTCGTCTTCCCGGCCCCGTTCGGCCCGATCACGCTCACGATCTCCCCCTCGCCCACGACGAGGTCGAGATCGCTCAAGCACGTGAGGCCGCCAAAGGCGATCCTGAGCTGCGTCACTTCGAGCAGCGGCCTGCGCGCGACCTCGGTCACACGATCTCCACACGCTGCTTGCCGAAGAGCCCCTGCGGCCGGAAGGCCATGAGCGCGACGAGCATCCCTCCGATGAGGATAAAGCGCGCCACCGCAGGCTGGGCGACGAGCAGGTTCTCCCACACGCAGGCCGCGAGATAGAGCACCGGGACGATGGCGATCGTCCGCCAGAGCGGCTTGCGAATGAGCGTGAGCGCGAGCACCGCTGCAACGAGCCCCATGTACGCGAGCCGGCCGAACGCGCCGGCCGGCAGGCCGTCCGGAGTCACGATGTCCACGGGAAGAAGCACCCACGAGTCCACGAGCTCGTCGATGCGTGCCTGGCCGAAGCTCGTTCCCTCCACCAGCGAAGGTCGAACCTGCTCGGCGAGCTCGTGCGCGACGAAGCCGAACGCGATCGTTCCGAGGATGATCACCGGTCCGCGCCACCATGGTCGCCCGAGGAGGAGAATCGTGAGCGCGACAACGCCGTAGAAGAGCCAGCTCGCGTCGTCCGGCGAACGGAGCGCTTCGAGCGACACGTTGATGACGACAGCGCCGACGATCACGCCGAGCAGGCTCCCGGCGCCGCCAAGAACAACCATCGCGTACACGGTGATGAGGAGCACGATGTCGAAGCTCGCGGGAAAGATCGCGCCCTGCACCGGGGCGAAGATCGCGCCTGTCACCCCGGCCACGCCCGCACCGATCGCGAATGCCATGAGCTTGAGCCGATTGACGGGCATCGTCATGAGCTCAGCCGCGAGCTCGTCCTCACGCAGAGCGCGCCAGGCGCGACCGGTTCGCGACTCGTTTACGAGGTAGAGCGCCGTCACGACGAGGATGAAGGCCGCAAGCGCGACGTAGTAGTAGCCGTCGAGGGACACGACCTGCTTCCCGAAGAATTTCAGCGGGTAGATGTCCGAGATACCGTTCGGGCCTCGCGTGAACGATGCGTTCACGAGCACGACGAGGTAGAGCTGGAGGAAGAAGAGCGTCACGATCGCGAGGTAGTCGCCCGATAGCCGTCGCGACGGGATGCCGACGACCAAGCCCACGGCGGCGACCGCCAGGGCAATGAGCGGAATCGCGAACTGCGCTTCCCAGTAGCGGCCCGCGTACTCGGACGCGACCGCCGCGTACAGGTACGCCCCGATCCCGAAGAACGCGACATATCCGAGATCGAGGAGCCCTACCCAGCCCACCGCCACGTTCAGGCCGAGGGCGAGCAGGACGTAGATCAGCGTGTCCACTCCGACCTGCATGAAGTAGTCGGAGTCGACGAGAAGCGGGAACACCGCGAACGGAAGTGCCAGCACGAGCAGCTTCAGGACCGGCGGGGCGCGAGTGAATGCGTCGTCGACTCGACCGCCAAGTGACCGAGCTCGACGTTCGTCCGCGCTCGCGACCCACTCGTCGACGCCGATACCGGGCGAGGGAAGGTTCTCCGGGGTCTGGTCGCTCATGCGCCCGCCCCCCGCCCCTGAGCGGGATGGAATCTGTGCCTCCGGGCCGGAGCGAGCTGAACGTGAGCGACGCTCATACCTTCTTGAGATCCGGCTTCCCGAAGATGCCCTGCGGCCGCAAGAGCATGAAGATGACTAGGATGAGGAAGACGATGAGATCCGAGAACGCGCTACCGAGCCGGCCGCGCGTGAAGTCCTCGATGTAGCCGACGGACAGCGCCTCTGCGAGGCCGATCAGGAGGCCGCCGAGCATGGCGCCGGGGATCGACCCGATTCCGCCGACGACCGCGGCCGTGAACCCCTTGAGCCCGTAGTTGAACCCCATGAAGTGGTTGATCTGCCCGAAGACGAGCCCGACGAGGACGCCCGCGGCGCCGGCAAGTGCCGAGCCGATGAAGAACGTCTTCACGATCACCCGGTCGACGTCGACTCCCATCATCGCCGCGGCCTCGCGGTCGAAGGACGTCGCACGCATCGCCTTCCCGAGCTTCGAGCGGGTAACGAGCAGCCAGAGTCCGGCCATCATCAAGAACGCCGAGCCCATGACAATCAGCCGGATGATCCAGACGTTGAGCGGGCCCCAGCTGATCCCGACCTCGACGTCTACGAGGTCGAACGTCTCGTAGCTCCGAAAGTTCGCGCCGAACAGAAGCAGCACGGAATTCTGGATGAAGAACGACACCCCGAGCGCGCTGATCAGAGGCGCGATGCGCGGTGCACGCCGAAGCGGCCGGTAGGCGAAGCGCTCGATCGCTACGCCGAGGAAGCCACAGCCCGCCATCGCGCCGAGGATCATCAGGACGATCAGGAGCCACACGGCGACGCTCGGATCTTGAGCACCGCCGAGCCAGCCCAGGATCCCCCAGCCGAGGAACGCGCCCACCATGAGCACATCGCCGTGCGCGAGATTGAGGAGCTTCAGGATTCCGTAGACCAGCGAGAATCCGAGCGCCACGAGTGCATACACGCTTCCGAGCGTGAGCCCACTCACGAGGAGCTGGACGAGCTTGTCCCAGTCCACGGGCGGGTTATCTCATAGTTCGCGGGTCGAAGCCGAGCGGCCCGCCTTTCGCAGGCAGACCGCTCGGCCCGAACCGGTTGCGACTAACCGACGGGGGCGTACTTCCCGTTCGTGATCCTGTAGATCACGAACTCGCCGCCGCCTCTCAGGTCACCCTTGGCGTCGAAGCGGATGTTGTCGCCGATGATCGAAGGCACGTTCGTGCCTTTCGTCCTCTGCACAACTTCCGCACGGGTGGCGCTGCCGTTCGCACAGGCCTTCGTGATCGCGGTCATCGCGACCCATCCGGCCATGTACGTCGCAGGCCCGAACGCGCCCGAGGTGTCCTTCTTCACGAACCTTCCGTACGCACGCACGATCGCCCGAGCGCTGCGATCGAAGTGGAGATCCGGAGCGAACACGGACACGTAGCCGCTATTTGGCTTGAACTGCGACGGCGAGTACGCGCCGTCCGTGCCGAACACAATCGCCTTCTTGCCCTGCTCGCGGAGCTGGTTCGACATGGTGTTCGCAGCCGGAGCCACCTGCGTTGCGAAGATGACGATGTCCACGTCGTTGCCGACGTTCGCGACCACCGACGAGAAGTCGGTGTCGTCGGCCGAGACAGACTCCCGGCTTACGTCCACTCCCCTCGCACTCAGGCCGCGGGCCACGCTGCTCGCCAGCGGAACCGAGTAATCGTCCTGCGAGTCCACGATGACGACGTTGTCCGCACGCAGCGTCCGCGAAACGTAGGCCACGATGTCCGGCCCCTGGACCCCGTCGTTCGGCACGACCCGGAAGAACGTCGTGAACGGACGCCCCTTCGTGAGATCGATCGCTGTCGCGGAGCCCGAGATGGACACAAGCTTCGCCTTCTCGAACAGATTCCCGCTCACGCGAACCGCCTGACTCTCCGACCCGCCGATTACGGCCATGACCTTCCGGTTGGACACGAGCCGGCGTGCGACGGTGCGCGCGACCGGTGCCTTGAGCTGCGTGTCACCCTCGGTGACCGCGAACCTCGTGCCGTTCGCCCGGTTGTACTTCTGAACGCCGAACCGGAGCCAAGAGATCTGCTCTTGACCCAGGAAAGCGGCGGGCCCGGTCAATGGCCCCAAGAACGCGAGCGACACATTGGTGCAGGACGCGAGCTGCGCAGGCGACGCCGGTCCTGCCGGCTTCGCCACTGCGACTGTCGCGACCACCGCGCAGGCGGCTACCGCCAGCGCGGCTGCAATGAAACCTTTCCTCATCTGCCCTCCTCTTGCCGTCAGTTGCCTCGAGTCTGACGTCTGCTGACGGCCGTTGTTGCGCCGTGGACGCCTTCGACACCCCTCGGATGGTGCATCACACCTCGTTCTCGCTGTCGTGTCAATGGCTCCGGAGCGTTGTGAACTAGAAGTAAAACTGCTTCCAGGCGTCCCACCACGTGTCGGCACGGGAGACGATGCTGGTGCCGTCGAGGCGCTCGACGCCCGGCCGGAACCGGAGCCTGTCGGGCTCCCGAGTGCCCTTGTAGTCCACCTTGATCTCGCACGGGCTGCCCGGGTCCCAGGGCGCGACAGCCGTGAGATCAGAGAGCGCCTGCCTGGCACCCGCCTCGATCAGCTCCCGAGCTCGAGCAGGCGGGATCATGCGGGCAGAGAGCGAGCCCAGACCTCGTTTCACGCTCACGGTCGTGAGCCCGCCGCCGAGAAGTGCACTCGCCTCTGCGCACGTCGCCTCGTCTCCGGTCACGAGCAGGACGGGGCATCCCCACGTGCCGCAGAGCGCGGCGTTGATGCCCGTCTCGCCCACCGCAACTCCGTTGAACCAGAGGTTCTGGTAGTCGCGACCCGAGATCGTGTGGTTCATGACGCCGAGCTCGGTGCCCGCTCGAGCGTGCATCCCGACGAAGAGCGCAGCATCACAGCCCTCCTCGAGGAACTCCGTGTACTCGGTCCATAAAGCGTGATCTTTGTTACAACTAGTGCGGCAGGGCGCATCCGAACTAGGAGGAAATGATGGACGCCGAGACGCACGCCCCGTTTGCCGTCTACACCCGCGCCAGCACCGACGGACCCAACGGGCTGTCAAGCAATCACGAGGATCAGGAGGCAGCGGCCCGCGAGTGGGCCGAGCGGAACGGCATCAGCGTCGCTGAGGTCGTGAACGAGGTCGCCTCCGGTGCGCTTGCGGCCGACGATCGCGAGCTCGGTCGCCTCATCGAGCGGTGCGAGTCGGGCAAGTTGGGCGGCGTCATCGTGCGCGACGAGCGGCGCTTTGCGCGTGACGAGATCGCGGGCGGCGTGGCGCTGGACAGGCTGGTCGAGTGTGGCAGCCGCCTCGTGGCGACGTGGTCCGGCTTCGACTCGGCCAACATCTCACCGGAGTCGCGGATGATCTTCGACTTCATGATGGCCATCGGTAAGGCCGAGCGAGCGCGCAACCGGACGCGCCGCGTGAACGGCTCGCGGCGACTGGCGGAGGTCGGTTACTACCTCGCCTCGGAGGCGCCGCTCGGGTATGACCTCGTAGATCGCCGGGTGCGGCCCGACGGCAGCCCCGGCGTCGGCAAGCTGGTGGCCAACCCGACGACAGCCCCGCTCGTCCGTGACGTCTTCAGGCGCCGGGCCGACGGCGAGTCGCTTAGCTCGCTCGCCGCGTGGCTGACGGCGCAAGGATGCCCGACCTCGAAGTCGGGCGTTCGGGTTCTCATCCAGAACCGCGCGTACGTCGGCGAGGCCACCATGCCCACGGGCCGACGCGGCGAGACCGAGTCGATCACGAACGCGCACACGCCGCTGGTCACGCACGAGGAGTGGGAGCGGGCGCGCGCGGCGGGTGGGCCCTACCACCCCCGGACGGGCCGCTGGTCCGACGCCGTCCACCTGCAGGGTCTCGTCCGTTGCTCGAGCTGCGGCCGACGGCTCCAGGTGCAGGGCGGCGGCAAGACCCGCGTCGCGAA
>JACCVK010000231.1 GCA_013698195.1 Actinomycetota bacterium
GAGAGCTGGGCGCGGTGTTCGTGGAGGCCATCGTGCGGCTCGCGACCTCGCTCGGGCTCGAGGTCGTCGCCGAGGGAATCGAGTCGGCTGCGCAGTGCAAAGCCGTCACAGCGCTCGGCTGCACGCACGCACAGGGGTTCTACTTCGGAGAGCCGCTTGCAGGGCTCGGCGTCTCGAACTATCTCTGGGCCTCGAAGCTACCCGCCGGCAACATCATGCCGGTGGCCGACGTCGCGTAAGACCGGTCTTTCAGACGGCGGGGAGAACGGCCTGCGTCTGGGTGACGCGAGCGACATGCTTCCCGGCGTCGTCGTGAAGGTCGGTCTCCACCACGATGGTCGTCCGGCCGCGGTGGAGGACGCGAGAGGTCGCATCCACGTGCCCGTCGCGCACGGCTCGAAAGAAGTTCGTCTTCGACTCGATCGTCGCCGTCCCGGTCGAGCCATCAGGCAGGTTGAGGAAAGCGCAGTACGCGCCCGCAGCGTCCGCGAGCGACATGAGCGCGCCTCCGTGGAGGATGCCGCCGGCAGTACAGAGGCGCTCCTCCCAGGCCAGTCGCGCGCGTACCTCGTCCTCGCTTGCCGAGATCACTTCGAGGCCGAGCGTCCCGGCGAAGGGCATCGAGGCTCGAGCCGTCTCGGTCAGTGCTTGGTCGGGCTCCGCCACGCGCGCACTGTAGAGGCTCGGTGCGTCTACTCTCGAGTCATGCTTCTGGACACGACCGACCGCGAGGACGCGCTCTCGTCGGGTCGTGCGTGGTGGCTTCGGGTCCCCGCCGTCCTCCTCAGCCCGCGAGCCGTGTTCTACGCGCTCCGTGAGGACGATCCGGACGACGTAACCGCCCGCTCTGAGCCGATCCTGCTGATCGTCCTCATGGCGGGGGCTGCGACCGTCCTCGCGACCCCGACTGCCGGTCGGCTGCTCGACAACCCCAGCTACGACCCGGTTCTCCTCGGAGTCTGGATGTTCATCGCCGGAGGGATCTACGGCGCCCTCGGCTATTTCTTCCTCGGCTTCGCGATGTTCTTCGGTGCGCGGCTGCTCGGGAGTCTCGGCAGCTTCCGGCGCAAGCGTCAGCTCGTCGGGTTCGCGCTCGTGCCCCTTGCGGTCTCGCTCGTCGTGCTGCTCCCGCTACGACTCGCTCTCTACGGAGGCGACACGTTCCGGCGCGGCGGTGCGGACGAGGGGACGGGAGAGGTCGTTCTGCTCGGCGTCCAACTCGCGTTCGTCGCCTGGTCGCTCGTGCTGCTCTTGATCGGAGTCCGCGTCGTGCACGGTTGGGACTGGCTGCGCTCGGCCGCGGTTGTCGTCTCAGGCGCGGCGCTACTGGCCGCGATCGTCGGCGTGTTCGCGCTTCTGTAGCTGGCTACTCTCACGCACGTGGCTGCCACCGTGCTGGAGCTCTGGCGGTATCCGGTGAAGTCGCTTCTCGGCGAGGAGCTCCCGCAGGCGGACCTCGTCAAGCGGGGTCTGGTCGGGGATCGGCTGTACGCGGTGACCGACAGGGATGGAAAGCTCGGAAGCGGCAAGACAACACATCGGTTCCGTCGGCTCGACGGGCTCTTCGAGCTGCGTGCGCGCTTTGGAGACGACCGTCCGATCGTGACCCTCCCGGATGGACGGGAGCTCACCGTCGATGACCCGGACCTCGACGCGTTCCTCGGCGAGCGCTATGCCGATGACCTTCGGATCGCTCGCGAAGACAAGGTTCCACACCATGACGCGGCCGCGCTGCATCTGCTCACTACCGCGTCGATTCGCTGGCTGGCGGAAAGGCTTCCTGAGTCAACCATCGACCGCCGCCGCTTCCGTCCGAACGTTCTCGTCGAGGAGGGAGGTGCAGAGCGCGTCGAGGACGCCTGGGTCGGCAGCCGCTTCGCGATCGGCACGGCCGTCATTCGTGTCACCGAGCGCGCTGAGCGCTGCGTCATGACGACGAATCCGCAGTCGGAGCTACGCAAGGATCCCGCTGTGCTGCGCGCGGTCACCGAGCTCAACGGCGCCTGTCTGGGCGTCTTCGCGGAGGTCGAGCAGGCGGGCACCGTGCGGGTAGGCGACCCACTCGAAAAGCTCTAGAGCCAAGCCTCCTCCTCGTGTCCGGCGTGTGCGCCGTGCTCGAAGATCTCCAGCTCTGCTTGCGGCATCGCGTACGAGTGCTGCTCCTCCGGGAAACGGCGCTGGCGCACGTCCTCTGCGAACGCCGTGAGTGCCGAGCGGATGACGCCACCGACGTCCGCGTAGCGCTTAACGAAGCGCGCGATGTGGCCGTCGTAGAGGCCGAGCAGGTCGTGCCAGACGAGCACCTGCCCGTCGCAGTCGACCCCTGCCCCGATCCCGATCGTCGGGATCGAGAGCTGTTCCGTGATCCGCGCCGCGACCGGTGAGGGAACGGCTTCCAAAACCAGCGAGAAGCAGCCCGCGGCCTCGAGCGAGCGGGCGTCGGTGAGCAGCGCGAGCGCCTTCTCCGCGCTCCGGCCCTGCGCCTTGTAGCCGCCGAGCATCGTGGCCGTCTGGGGCGTGAGCCCGATGTGTCCCATGACAGGAATGCCCGCACCGACGATGGTCCGGACGCGCGAGAGCATCGGTCCTGCGCCCTCGAGCTTGACCGCATCGGCTCCGGCCTCCTTGACGAAGCGAATGGCGTTACGGAGCGCATCCTCGTCGGAGACTTGGAACGAGCCGAACGGCATGTCCGCGATGACGAGCGGACGCCGGGCGCCGCGCGTGACCGCGCGGGTGAGGACGAGCATCTCGTCCATCGTCGCGGGCACGGTCGAGCTGTGACCGAGCACGGTCATAGCGGCCGAGTCTCCGACGAGCACGAGGTCGGTGCCGGCCTCGTCGGCAAGCCTCCCTCCGGGTGCGTCGTAGGCGGTGACCATCACGATCGGCTGCCGTCGCGCTTTCATTTCCGCGAGCTCGGTCAGCGGGAGCTTGCCTGGGGCCGGCGTCGCCGGTGCAGGCTCTTGCGGGCGAATGCTCATGTGCTGTCTCCTTCGAGGACGATGTTGTCGATCAGCCGGGTGGAACCGACGCGGACTGCGCCGGCGAGGACGGGGGGGTCGAAGTCGACGCGCTCGACATAGTCGACGACGAGCCCGTTGGAGGACTCGAGCAAGGTGCGCGCCGCTTCGGGATCTCCCGTTGCGAGCGCGCGAGGAAGTACGAGCGCCCGCTCGCGCTCACTCCTCGAGAGTCGGGCGTTTCGGGACGAGAGCGCGAGCCCGTCGGCGTCGCGCACCGTGGGCAGCACGCGCAGCTCGACGTCTAGCGCGAAGTCCCGAATCAGGCGCCGGATCACCTCGACCTGCTGTGCGTCTTTCTGGCCGAAGTAAAGAGCGGTCGGTCGCACGATCGCAAAGAGCTTGAGGACGATCGTCGCCACGCCGCGGAAGTGACCCGGCCGGTGAACTCCCTCGAGCATCGAGCCGAGCTCCGTCACTTCGACCCACGTCTGGAAGCCGGGCGGATACATCTCGTCGGCCGACGGTGCGAAGACGACGTCGACACCGGCGTCGCGCGCAAGCTCGAAGTCGCGTTCCTCGTCGTGCGGGTAGCGGTCGAGATCCGACTCGTCCGCGAACTGGGCCGGGTTCACGAACAGGCTCATGACGACGGTGTCGCACTCGTCGCGGGCGGCGTGAAGCAGAGAGAGGTGCCCTTCGTGCAGGGCACCCATCGTGGGCACGAGTCCGATCGAGGTCGACCGCCGAGCGGCGAGGAGCTCGCGGAGCCCACCGATGCCCCGTTCGACGTTCACCGAGTGGACTCGCCTTGCTGGAGCTCGTAGCGCGGAAACTCTCGGCCCGCGACGGCTGCGGTTGCCTCGGCAAGGAGGAGATAGAGCTCTTCGAGCTCGGGTGCGTGCTCCCGGATCGCCTCGAGGTGTCGCTCGACCGTCTCCCAGTCGCCCCTCGCGATCGGGCCAGTGAGCTCGAAGCCGTTGTCGATTACGCGGCGCATGAGCGGATCGAGCGCCTCGGGCGGCGCGCCGACGGCCTCGAGCAGCCGGCCGGCGGCGGCCCGGAGCGTCACGAGATAGTTGGAGGCGATCGCCGCGCCGGCGTGATACGCGGCTCGCCGGTCGTCGCTGAGCTCGAAGGCGCGCAGGCCGAGCGTCTCGGCGAGCCAGAAGCCGATCGACCGTGCCTCACTGCTCGCGGCGGTGACGGCGGCCCAGGCGCCGTCGAGCTGCTCAGCACCACGGGCTTTCGTGAACGACTGGAGTGGATGAAGCGAAAGGCGGCGCGTGTGGGGTGCCAGCGCGTCGAGGCCGGTCGCCCCGCTCACGTGGCCGATCCAGGGGCCGAGCGGGAGTGTCAAGGCGACCTCAGCGATCGCGCGGTCCGGGACGCACAGGAGGACGAGGTCGGGCTCGCGCGCGTTCAATCGAACGCCGCGCTCCGCGAGACGCTCGCTCACGGCTCCGCCGACACGCCCACGCGCGCCGATGACGTGGATGGTTTCGATCATGGTCGCTCCAGTTCCGTTGGCGGATACCGGGCAGCCGGAAGCATACCCCTCGTAATTCTCGACGGTGCGGGTACGCTCGGGGAGGGGGATGGTGGAGCACGAGCAGACAGACACGCGTCGAGTCCGACGACTCGCGCGCCAAGCCAGGCGTTGGCAGCGGACCGCGGGCGAGGTCGCGCGGGGCGAGGGCACTGGCCGCCTTCTCGCACGGACCAGCGTTGTCGTGCGGGGAGCCGTGTATCGCTACGTCGTGTTCATCGGCATCGATCTCACGAGCTCTGCTCCGAAGCTCGCACCTGGCCCACCGATCGAGATGCGTCTCCTCAGGCCGGAGGACGTCGAGGCGTACGCGCGTTTCCGCGGACGGCCGGTCGAGTCCGTCCCGGCGCTCCGTCGACTAGAGCGAGGTCATATCTGCGTCGCCGCATGGCTCGACGGCGAGATCGTGTCGGCCATCTGGTACGTGTTGAGATCGGCCTGGATGGATGAGATCGACCGAGGTCTAACCCTCGCTCCGAATGAGCTCTATGCATACGACTGCTACACCACCGAGAGCCGGCGCGGACAGGGCATCGCTCCGCTCCGAGAACGCTGGGCGATGGAGTACTTTCGCGGGCAGGGATACGGACGCACGGTCGCGTGGATCTCGCCGCAGAACCTCCCTGCCTTGCGAGCAGGACGGAAGATCGGCACCGACCTCGGACGCGCCGGGTTCGTACGCCTCGGGCCGCTCCGGCGCGACTTCGTCCAGCCCTCGGGAGGCAGGCGGCGCTGGGCCGCACGCAACGAGCCGATCGTCGTCGAGCGGGACTTCGGTGTCGCAAGCGACGGCTGACGTCAGTCGCCGAGCGCCTCTCCCACGCGCCGCTCGAGCCGGTCGCGCACCTCGGGCCAGTCGTCGTCGAGGATCGCATACCACGCGCTGTCCCGGTTCTCGCCACCGCGGACGAGCATGTGCTTGCGGTGCACTCCCTCGAAGGACGCTCCGAGCGCTTCGAGCGCACCGCGTGAGCGCTCGTTGAGCGCGTCCGTCTTGAACTCCACACGGCGACAGCCGAGTGCCTCGAACGCGTGCTCGAGCTGGAGCAGCTTCGCCTCGACGTTTGCGCCGGTTCCCCAGGCGGACGGGTGGAGCCACGTCCAGCCGATCTCGATCGACCTGTCCGCCGGCCGAATCGAGAGGAACCGCGTCGAGCCGACGACCCCGCGCTTGTAACTGATCGTTACAAATGGGAGCTCGGTGCCTGCCGCGGCTGCAGTGAGGGATTGCTCCATCCACGCGCGCCACGCTGCTCGGGTCTCTGGTTGGGGGACGCTGAGCCAGCGCCACGTGCGGGGGTCGCGCGATGCCTCCCAGAGG
>JACCVK010000248.1 GCA_013698195.1 Actinomycetota bacterium
ACACCGCCCAGTTCGCCCGCTGCTCTCGCGCGAACATCTCGAGGTGCGGGCCTGGGCAGTGCTGCTCGAGCTTCGCCATGAGGCCTTCGGGCTTGCGGCTGTGCTCGCGCGGCGGCTCGTGGTGGTACGTCGTGATCTCGTTGAGCGTGTGAACCGGACATCCACGACGAGCGAGGTACAGGTGCTCGGTCTGTCCGCGCGGTCCCGATCCTATGCCGGGCCGGCCCTTGTCCCACGTGATCATCGTCCACGGCGAGAAGTGCCAAGCCTCGAGGATGCGACCTACCTCGTGGACGAACGCGTTCGTCACCCACAGCCCGAGGAGGGTGCCGTCCTCGTGGACGAGCTTGTCGATCTCGCTGCCGAGGCGGAGGATGTCCGCGAGCGACATCGGCGGATAGGGCATGTGACCGCGTGATCCATCGTGCTGGTCGCTGTTGTCGTACGGCCAGGGCGGATCGACGACGATCAGGCGGAATGGCCCCACCGGCATCGGGTGGACCTGCTCCTTGTTGATCTTCTGAACGACCGCACGCTTCTCGGCCTGCTTGACCAACGAGCGAACCTTGCCGCCCTTGATCTCGCCCGGGCTCGCGAGCGCGCGGTCGGCGAGCTCGTCCTGGTCGGCGACCGGCAGCCGTGACAGCGGCTCGGCGGCCTCCACCGACATCTTGCCCGCGAGCACCGCCTGTTTGACCTTCGACGTCCCGTGGTCCTGGACGAAGTCGGCTTTCCGCTGCAGGCGCTCGGAGAGACCCCGTGCCTTGCCACGCTCGGCCTGCGTCTTCACGTCTCCGGTCGGGCGTTCGCCCTGACACAGCCGATCGCCGGCGGCGCAGATCATCGCGAGCTGACTCTTCGTCAGGTGCCGGCGGTGCGCGTTCCGTCCGTCGACGTATGCGCGAATGGTCGCGACGTCCTTCTTGCCGGTGTACTGGCGGAACCGCGGCTCCTCGTCCGCCGCCTCGCACGCCCGGCCTCGATTCGAACCGTCGAGGATGAACGTCTCGCCGTCGATCTTGACCAGCTCGATCTCGTAGCCCTCGTCGAGCCCGCGAGCCTTGACGCTCGCGACGAGCTCGGCGAACTCGTCGCCCTCGATGAGCGGCCACAGTGCGGTGATCGGGTGACGTCGGTAGCCGAGGATCCGGACCTTGTCGGGCGAGACAGCGGCGGCCTTGATGACGAATGGGGGCGAATCCAAACCGGCAGATCTGCCGGTTTGAGCCTTCGCGGTCGCGGTCTTCTTCGGCTTCGCCTTGTTCGGCTTCGCCTTCGGAGTCTTGCTGTTCTTCATCGGCTCGGCCTTGCTGGTGGCGATCGCGCGGCGCTTGCTGTCGGTGTGTTTCGGCTTCGGGTCGCGCCACGTGCGGTATCCGGTGCTGTGATGCGGCGTGCGGACATCCACGTCGTCTGCAGTCTCGTGGCCCTGGACGAGAATGCACGGCGCGCCGTTCTTGCCCTGACGCACGCCGCACCGCGTGCCGTCGTCAATCTGTTCGGGGTCGCCGAACGCGTCGAGCTGGGCCCCCCGCTCAACCGGCGCAAGCGGCGACGCGACGCGCCGATTTAGTAGTGCCGCGGCAGGTTCGTTGACCGTGAACGTGACGATCGATGCGCCCTTGAGGGAGCCCGCCCAGTTCACGAAGTTGTACGTCCCCGACGACGAAAACGAGACCTGCGCATGGCTGTCGTCATGCTCCTGCGGTCGCTCGCAGCGATAACCCTTGGCCCCGGTTCCGGCGCCGCAACAGATCCAACTATTCGTGCTCGCGTCGTCGCTTGACGGATCGCGCTCGTGCGCTTCGTTCCAGACGTGGATCGAACGACCGAACGCTCCGCGCTTGCGCACGAGATGGTCGCCACCGTGCCCACTGGGCATCTCACATTCGCCCACGCGCTGCGCAGGACAGGGCTTTGTCTTCGCTGTCATCGGGCTCCTCTGTTCCATGCTGCGTACTCGGCCTGTGTTCGTTCGATCGCGCGAGCTCGCCACGCGCGCAGGTCCTCGCGCACCACGTGGCGAAACGAGCCCGAGTGGTCGCTGCGCTCGCGGTGGTGTTGCTGGCAAAGCGGGACGCACGTGCGG